>NZ_QGHD01000025.1 GCF_003148885.1 Hallerella porci
GGAACTGCTCCACGACGGACTCGTCCGATACGTTGCGGATGTGCTTCAGGATGATGAGCCCGGTCATGAGACGGATCGGCTTGTTCGGCGCACCCATTTTGTCGTCAAACAGTTTCGAAAACTCGGTCTCGAACTTGTTCCAGTCAATCTTGTTCGCAAGAACGTAAAGGGGATGCTTGTGGTTCAACTGCTCCTCAAGGGAACAGAAAAGGCTTGTCTGGGCGGAGGATTTTGGCGGTCTGTACATGGGAAAAATTGCAAGGTTTTCAGTCATATTTTAGAAAACCTTGCAATATTTTCACAGGGTAGAAATCAATTTTTCCCAATAGTTATGCGGGCTGGGCGGGATTTTAAGGGACGCCTATCTATCCAATTTTTTAGAAGCGTTTGCCGGCGCGAAAATTTACTTTTGCTGGATTTGGATTTTTTTACATCATCCGGAAATACCTCATTAGAACAGGTATTTTTTCCTATCTCTTTTGGCAATTTTTGTAGCGGGCTGGGGAGTATTCTTCGACGCAGCATTCTCCATGACGCTAAACGCTTCATTCGGCATCGCCAAATTTACTGGTGGGGAATTTTACTATTCTTCGTGATTCCCGTCTTCGCCAACAGCCTTGACCGGATATTTTTCAAAAAAGCCTTTGAACAAGGCGGACAAAAGCTGTCCGGCATCATCCTGTTAATAACCCTGGCATCATTTTGTTCATCCTCTTTACTTTAGGGAATTTGCAAGAGCGGATTTCCATTTTTATTCTGCAATTTTAAAAATTCAACTTTCTATCTTTTCCTTAAGTTTTGGCAAGTTTTGTTCTCACTGGAAAGTTTTACTGCAACTTCATGTAAAGACGTGTGCTAGAGGCTAGATTAGCCTAAAATTTTTCAAACATACCAATCTGCAAATAAACTAACATGTTGTCTTGAAGGAATCATCAAGAGTATACTGATATGTACAATCCGCTCCGGTTCCTCGACCTTTCGAACAATTATGCCCGGTTTTCCAAGAGGTAGCCCCTTTAGACAAAATTAACGCGATCATAAACAGGAACAGGTTCGACAGCGAGGGTATTTCCTTACGGACTATCGGGGAAGCGCAGGCAAAATGATGGGAAAAACGGTACGAAAAACCGAAATGAGGGCGTTCTATGCTATTTTTTAAGTTTGCCTTTAATCTATATTGACCTATTATGCCGACACCCGCAAAAGAAGCGTCCCTTAAAACCACCCTATCCATTGGCCACTGCGCAGCCCCTAAACACCAGGAAGGATTATACGCAATTCAAGGTCGGGAAGGAGATGAAAATTTGCACATTGAAAATTTTAAACCTATATAGTGGCTATGAATGTTCCCTTTAACCAGCCCCCCTTTGTGGGACCCGAGATCGATTACGTAAAACAAGCTGTAGAAAGTGGCCGTATATGCGGAGACGGGCTTTTCAACCAAAAATGCCATGCTTGGCTAGAAGCAAAGACCGGAGCAGCCAGGGTTCTTCTCACTACTAGTTGCACACACGCATTGGAAATGTCCGCCCTGCTGTGCAATATACAGCCCGGCGACGAAGTCGTTATGCCATCTTTCACCTTCGTAAGCACCGCCGACGCATTCGCCATGCGGGGCGCCAAATGCGTATTTGTGGACATACGCCCCGACACCATGAACCTAGACGAAAAGTTACTGGAAGAGGCTATCACTGATAAGACAAAGGCAATTGTTCCAGTACATTACGCGGGTGTGGCTTGCGAAATGGATACAATCAACGCCATTGCAAAAAAACACAACCTATTTGTTATAGAGGACGCAGCCCAAGGAATGATGGCCTCTTACAAGAACAAAAGCCTGGGGACCCTCGGTGATTTCGGCTGTTACAGTTTTCACGAGACTAAAAACTACAGCATGGGAGAAGGCGGCGCGATCCTTATATCCGACAAAAAATACGCCGACCATGCAGAAATCATCCGGGAGAAGGGAACCAACCGGGTGCAGTTCCACCGAGGCGAAGTTGACAAATATACTTGGGTGGAACTGGGTTCCAGCTACCTGCCCAGCGAATTGAACGCAGCCTATCTTTACGCCGAACTGGAAAATGCCCAGAGGATTTTCGACAACCGCATGGCCAGCTGGAATAGCTACCGAGAACGCCTGCAATGTCTAGCCAACGCAGGGGATCTGCAGCTACCCTACATTCCTGAGGAATGCCAGCACAACGCTCATATGTTCTACCTGAAGGTTGCGGATTTAAAGACCCGTACAGCCCTCATCGCTCATTTGATGAAAAATGGAATCTTGGCGGTGTTCCACTACGTGCCGTTGCATTCCGCGCCTGCGGGCAAGCGATTCGGACGATTCTCAGGCGAAGACCGCTACACTACTCAAGAAAGCGATAGATTGCTCAGATTGCCCATGTTCTACGGGCTCAAGCAAAGCGACCTGGAATTCGTGTGCGACAAGGTAAAGGAATTTTTCTGGAAATAGGGATTGCACCATTTGAAAATGAACAGTAAAACTCAAAAGAAAATGCTTCTTCTCGGTGGCGGGCATGCCGAAATCCCGCTGATTCAGGCTGCAAAGGCTCTGGGATGGTACGTGATTACCACCGGGAACGCCAGAGAGGGCCTGGGCCACCCCTACGCCGACAAGAACGTTTTCGCCGACTTTAGCGACAAGGAAAAGATGCTGGAACTGGCCCGCCGAGAAAACGTACAAGCGGTGTGCTCCGGCTGTAACGATTTTGCCCTGCTTTCTACGGTTTACGTTTGCGAAAAATTGGGACTTCCCGGCCACGATTCTTACGCAACATCGCTAAAACTCCACCACAAAGATAAGTACCGAGCCTTGGCCACACGTCTCGACATTCCTACGCCTCGGGCCATTACAGTTACCACAACCGACGCTGACAATAACTTTGCCGATTTTGAAGCTGCCGTCGCGGGAGGCAACACAGCATTCAACGGAACAACCCTTACGTTCCCTCTTATAATCAAGCCCGTAGACCTCACCGGCGGCAAAGGCATTCACCGAGTCGCGACCATCGAAGAAGCCAGGACCGCCTACAAAGATGCCGCCAGCCGCACCCGGCAAGACCACATTGTTGTAGAAGAATTCGTACAAGGGACCAACCACGGGTTTTCAGCCATGCTGGTCAAAGGCAAAGTAGCCTTTGCCTTCGCCGACAACGAACAATATTATATCAACAAGTACATGGTCTCGGGAGCGAACTCGCCTAGCTCCACATCTGTCGCGAGCCTCGCGAAACTTCGGGACTATAGCGAACACATTGCCAAAGAACTTCATCTAGTCGATGGCATTCTGCACATCCAGTACATCGAGAAAGCCGACGGCACTCCCGTCATTATTGAAATTTGCCGACGCCCTCCGGGAGATTTGTACATAAAGTTTGTCAAATACGCCACCGGCGTGGACTACCCGAAATTTATCATTATGGCCGAAACCGGCATGGATATTTCCAGCATTGCCGACGTGCCTAGCAATGGATTCTGGTTGCGTCATTGTCTTATGGCAGACAGGCAGGCCGGCGAAAACGGATGCAAGGGAATTGTTCGAAATGTACTTTTCGCTCCGGAAATTGAACAAAACATCGTAGAAAAATTCCTTTGGTACAAACCCGGCGAAATAGTTGCAGACAAACTCATCTACAAGGCGGGAATCGTCTTCTTCAAGTTCGAGACCTTGGAAGAAATGCAGGACAAAACCGCCCGCATGACAGAACTCGCCAAGGTCATTGTGGAATAAACACCGTCTGCGCCACTTCGCTAGTCAGTTTTTTTTCTTCTTGGGACTTAGTCGCGACTGTTCGATAAAATTTCTATTTCCCACGGAACTTTGGGACTTGTTTTGAAATGCAATTGGAACGATAGTCAAAAAAATGACATATTCCAGAATCGGCGGTCTCCTTTTTTGTTAGATTTCAAACTGATTCAAAAAGTTTTATCAGACACCAATAATTTCAAATGATGAACAAGGAACCATACCAGATTGCGTTTATCGGGGGCGGTATCAACTCGGCCATCGGAGAAGTTCACAAGGCAGCAAGCCAGATGGATGGCCATTTTGAACTGGTGGCAGGGGCTTTCAGTACTCACTTTAAAACCAATGTCGAAACGGCAACCGTCTGGGGAGTTTCTCCGGAACGCACTTATGGCAGCTATTGCGATCTGTTCCAATCCGAAAAAGGTAAGTTGGATGCCGTCGTGGTATTAGCCCCTACCGACCTGCATAAAGACATCGTCATCGGTGCGCTCCGTGCCGGGTTCCCCGTAATTTGCGAAAAGTCCCTAGCCACCAGCGTGGCTGAAGGCGAAGCCATCGCAAAAGTCGTGGCCGAAACCAAAGGGTTCTTCTGCACTACCTACAACTACACCGGTTATCCCATGATTCGGGAACTGAAACAGTTCATAGCCGACGGCAAATTGGGCAAAATCCAGCAGGTGCAGGTGGAAATGCCCCAAGAAGGCTTTATGCGGCTAGGATCCAACAACGAACCGCCTAAGCCCCAGAGCTGGCGTCTAAAAGACACCGTGATTCCAAAAATTTCCCTGGATTTGGGGAGTCACCTCCATAACATGATTTATTTCTTAACCGGAGAAAAGCCGGAGCGCATCGTGGCCGACCAGACCACCTTCGGCTTGTTCCGCCAGATTGTGGATAACGTAGGAGTTCTGGTCCAATACACCAACGGCGTTCGGGCTCAGATGTGGTTCAGCAAAACGGCTCTCGGCAACCGCAACGGCCTTCGCATTCGGGTGTATGGCAGCGAAGGCAGTGCCGAATGGTTTCAGCTAGAACCGGAAACCCTAAAAACCTGCGATATCCGGGGCAACGTATGTCTGCGGGACCGCACAGGCGACGTGAAAATCGCCAACCAGCAGCGTTACAATCGTTTCAAGGCGGGCCACCCCGCAGGCTTTATCGAGGCATTCGCCAATTACTACAAGGACATCGCCGATTGCCTAGGACAATATTTCGCCACCGGTAGCTTTACAAGCCAGTATGTCTGCGGCATCCGCACCTCGCTCGAGGGACTCTCCATGATGCAGGCCGCCGCCAAGTCCGCCCAGAGCAGCAAATGGGAACTGGTACAATAAGGAAATCCTAAATGAAAATTTCTTTCGTAATTCCCTGCTACCGCAGCGAAAAGACCATCGAAACCGTGGTAAATGAAATTTGCGCCACCGTGCAAAATCAAAACGCAAAATCCAAAGATGGCCGCATTTTCGATTACGAAATCGTCTTGGTAAACGATTGCAGTCCGGACGGAGTTTGGGAAAAAATCAAAAAGCTTGCAAGCGCAGACGAAAAAATCAAAGGCATTTGCCTCGCTAAGAATTTCGGGCAGCATAACGCACTAATGGCTGGCTATGCAGAATCCTCTGGCGATTACGTGATAAGCCTTGACGATGACGGACAGACCCCGGCAAGCGAAAGCTTTAAGCTCGTCAACAAACTCGAAGAAGGCTTTGACGTTGTTTACGGCTATTACGAACATTCGGCTCAGCACCTGTTCCGCCGCTTTGGAAGCTGGGTCAACAAAAAAATGGCGGAAGCGATCATCGGGCAGCCGAAAACTTTGAAGACGACGAGCTTCTTTATCATGAAGCAATTCATCGCAAAAGAGATTGTGCAGTACCCGAACCCATTCCCGTACATCAGCGGGCTCGTTTTTAGAGCGACCAAAAATTTGGGGAACGTCGCCGTAAGCCATCGCCACCGTTTGCAGGGCGAATCCGGCTATACAATCGCCGGATTGATTGGACTTTGGGTGAACGGTTTTACCGCCTTCTCTGTAAAACCTTTGCGCGCCGCCACGTTCATCGGCATCCTTTGCGCGATCATTGGATTTGCAGCAGGCCTTTTTGTAATCTACGAAAAAATAACGGTCGCAGCTGCGCCGATCGGTTACGCAAGCCTTCTCTCGACGCTTTTGTTTGTCGGCGGCATGATCATGTTCCTGCTCGGTCTCATCGGCGAATACGTGGGCCGCGTTTATATTTGCATCAATCAGGCTCCGCAGTACGTGATTCGGGAAAAAGTGTAAAATGGCAGAACTGCAGAACAACTGGACAACCGTCATTAAGCCGAAAACGAGTCTGTTGAGCGTCGACTTTCACGAACTCTGGCAGTACCGCGATTTGTACCGCATGTTCGTCAAGCGCGACATTGTGACGTGGTATAAGCAGACAATCCTTGGACCGCTTTGGTTCTTTATCCAGCCGATTATGACGACGATTATGTTCATGGTTGTTTTCGGCGGGATTGCAAAGATCAGTACCGACGGACTTCCGCAACCGCTGTTCTATTTGGCGGGAATTTGCCTTTGGCAGTATTTTGCCGAAAGCTTAAATCAAACGAGTAAAACATTCATCGATAATGCGAATGTTTTTGGAAAGGTTTATTTTCCACGTTTGGTCGTTCCCATGGCGACCGTGACGAGCAATCTGGTGCGCCTTGCGATTCAGATGGGGCTCTTCTTTTTGGTGTTCGCGTATTACATGTTTTTTACCGATGCGCCTGTGCACCCGAACCTGTATTTGCTTTTGACGCCGATTCTGATTTTAATCCTTGCCGAGCTTGCACTCGGATTCGGTGTGCTGTTCAGCAGTCTCACTACCAAATACCGCGACCTTACTTTTTTGCTGACTTTTATTGTGCAACTTTGGATGTACGCAACGCCCGTGATTTACCCGCTCAGCACCATCGAAAATCCAAAGCTCAAATTGCTGATGCAGGCGAATCCGCTCACAAGCATCATGGAAACATTTAAGTTCGGCATGCTTGGCGTCGGCGAATTCAGCTGGACCGCACTCGGTTACAGCGCAGGCTTTGCGGCTTTGCTTCTCGCCTTAGGCGTGATCGTATTCAACAAAATCCAAAGAACTTTTATGGACACGGTGTAAAGTGGTGAAATTCGACCACTTTAAAGAAACATCGTAAAGTATATCGGCAAATACAAGACCGCACCTTTTTGCACCACATTAGGGCTATTGGACAGCACGATTCCTTTTGCGTTCTCGTTCGTTTTGAGCAAGTTGTTGATTGCGCTATGAATCCTGTAGTCCCTGCCAGACTTCACCTCTATCGGGACAACGGACAGCGAATCAAAATCGTCGATCAAGAAGTCCACTTCGCCCTTGTGCCGATTATCGTAATAGAAGAGTTTCTTCCCATGAGCCTTCAGTTCTTGCGCAACAACTGTTTCATAAACCGCCCCAAGATTAATACTGGGGACATCGTTCAGCACCGCAGAAATATTCGAGCCATACAGCACTCCGGTAAGGATGCCGACGTCATTGAGATACAATTTCAGGAGATTCTTGGTTGAAGACTCGATCAAGGGGAACTTGACATCCGTTATTGCAGAAACTTCAAGCGCGACTCCCGCATTCGTCAGGTACTCAAATTCATCCTGATAGTTAGATAACCTGGCCGCCTTCTTGGATTCTATTTTATTCGCAACAATTCTCTTTTTCTTGTTTTCCATCATCGATGAAATCATGTCGTAAATCTTCCGGATTTTCAGCTTGTTTCAGGCATCATGCTTGCTGGCGTCGATTGCGTAGAATTCCTTTATGTCACTCTGTATCTTGCGAACCTTGACAATGTTTGATTCTTGGATGAACATATTCACGGCATCGGGCATGCCGCCAATCAGCAAGTACTTCTTGAACAAGTCCATCATCTTGGCATGCATCGGCTCGTCAAGCCCGGCCTTGCTAAGGAACCTGTTCCTGATTCCTTGAATGGAGAATTCGTTGAATCCGTTCGCCCAAAGGAATTCCTCGAAATCCAGCGGATACATGTGTTCCGTCTCGATGCTACCAATTGGAATGGAAGATGTCTTTGCCAAGGCAATACCCAAAAGTGAGCCACTAGCAATATACGTAAAGCGATCGCCCTGTTTCAAGAACTTGAGCAAGGTCAGCAAGTGGGGATATTCCTGGATTTCATCAAGAAAGACTAGCGTGTCCTTGGCGTCACCCATCTTGTTTCCGGCAAACATGCTCAAGCGCAAGTAGAAATCGTCAACATTCTTGACATCGGCAAATAAGCGACTATTTAGTGAATCTTCCCAAAGGTTCACCTCGATATAGTTCTTGAAATGCTTTTGACCCATATGACGGATGATGAAAGACTAGCCTATTTGCCGTGCGCCATCAATCAGCAGAATCTTGTTTGACCCTGCCGTGAAATACTCTTCCAAACGTTTTTGAATCTTTCGGTATAGCATTTTTCAATCACTTTTTGCTATAAAAAAGTACACTTTTCAATCATTTTTAGCAATATTTTTCAACATTTTTCAATAAGAACGCCAACATTTCTACACATTTGTTCACTATCAAATATAATTTTGGAACACGTCATTATCAATACTTAAAGACAAAAATTGGCCAAATTCGGCTATATAGCCCGCATTGGTTCGCCACTCGGCGACTTTGAATCTATATTACTCAACAAGATGACCGCCATCGAGTTTGAAAACATCAGCAAGCAGTACCGCCTGGGGCTAGTGAGCACCGGGACACTCAGCCACGACCTGAACAGGTTTTGACGCCTACGGCGTCCGCCCCTTGGCTTGGCAATAAGAAAGAACAAGTTCTTTCTTGCTGCACTCGCTTTCGGGCTACTGGCAGACCAAAGAGGGCGTTTCCCCGGCAGGCCGGGGTCGGGCCGTCGCGGTATAAAATCGCCGCATTACTCGGCGATTTTTGAGCCTGTCCTGAGCAAAGTCGAAGGATTCAGAGGGCCGAGCGCAGTTGACATGCGGCCCTTCGAACCGCTTCGCGGCATTCGTCCCTAATGCAACCGCGTTTTAAGACGACCATTTTATCTTCATGACTTGCAGCTCTTCTCCACAAAAGCTATATTTAAGCGTGCTAGGGCAAATTCCTCAAAATGCGTTTTTTTTCGTGCATCGAATCTAGCCCGCCAGCAAATAGTCATCAATTTAACCATAAGGAGACTCTTATGATTTATGGCGTTGGTGCTACCTACGAAGATGGTAGCGTAGATCACTTTTCCTCATTCATTGCCCAAGGCATTATATGCGTAGGCTGGGACAAGAAGACTGCTCCGGCATTCCATGCCATGCTAGCGGGAATGAGTGTCGGTGACACCGTTTTCATCAAATCATTCTCGCCTAAGGTGGGACTATATATAAAAGCAATCGGAATAATTGCCGACTCCGATGTTTTTGAATCTAATCTTGGCTCGGCAAGAAAAGTAAAATGGCTATTCTCCGCAAACAGTAAGGAACAATGGCTGAAATTCGGACGAATGTACGACAAATACGATTTTATGAGGGGAGGAACTCTATACCCAGAATTCAATCCAAATATCGTACAGGCTATTACAGATAAATTAACAAAAGGTAAAAATACGAAATCTAACGAAGTCATATCAATTGAGAACGCTCCAAGGGAATGTCTAGTAAGAGCTGGGGTTATCAAGGAATGTGAAATCCACGGCTTCGATTATATAATCAATGAAGACAAACTCCAAGACGCCTACAAAATAGCGAGTGCATTTGTCAGAGACGGAGTTGTTGAATGTGCTCAAAGAACTCTAACGGACCGCATACGGGATTTATTCGACACAATGCCCGAATACTGCTACAACTGCGCCAAAGAAGCCGATTAATCAGAACAAAGGAATCAGGTATGCAAAGGGCCTGTGGCGACGCAGCCCTTTCCTCCATAAGAATCGTTTCTTAACTTCCAAAAAAATTGTGCCTAAAAAGATGACGCCTGCGTTTTCCGCAGGCGTTCGGCTTATCCCCTGATGAAATTGAGTATCTCCTCATAGGTGCGGCCACTCTTGCCGAAGGCCTTGAGCAGTCCCCGCTTGCGGATCTCGTTGTGTTCAATTATGAGCGTCTCGAGATCCTTCGCCCGTTCCAGTTTCGTCTCAACGGCCTCGATTTTCGAGTCTATTATTTTAGTCATCCTCCTGCGCCTAGTCCTCATCGATCGCTTCCTTCTCGTTCTTCGCGATTTCTGCGCTCAGCTCTGCAGTGCTATCCATTGAGAACTCTTCGTTGAGACCGAACGCGAAGAGGATTTCCTTCTGCGTCGCGGTCACTGAGCGGTCCAGCATGTATTTTCCATCAGACCCGCGTACCTTCTCTATCTTTTTCAGCTCGTGTATCGCTGCAGTCACGCTCATGAAGTTACGCTTCTTCACGTTATTGAGGTGCGTGTGGATGCAGTTGCGCATCACCAGCGCGATGAACTCAACGAAAATCTTCGCGGACGCCGGCCGACTCGTCAGAGTACACGCGCACGCTCCAATTATAGTCAAATTCTTGTATTTTTCTGCGCAATAGACAAGGGGCTCAGCACCGGGCCAAACAAAGCTGGGGCAAATACGTTTTTAGAGAAATGATGATGATTAACAAAATGATTCTGACAACCGTTGGCATGGACTTGTTCGGGTGGGACATCATCTACTCCCGCGACGAGATGAAATAGTGGGACAAGGCAAATAAGTTCCAGGACGACGAATGAGACTAATAGAACCTGCGCGACTTTTTTGAGAAACGTCAATCGACCGGAGGCATGGATCCCGGCCTCCGCGTGGCTTATGGGGATTTCTTGCCGTCCAAACAAACTGCCTACGAGGAAGCAAGCAGAATGGTCACTTCCCAAAAGCCGCAACCGCTCAGTCCATTCGTATGCATGAACCTGAAAAAAATACGGAGGAAGTTCATCTACCGACAAGAAGGAACTCCAGATCATGGCAAGGGCGAACAAAGACCTGCTAAACAAGCTGTTAGAACTTTGCGGCGACCTGGACTACGTAATCTGCGGCGGCCCCGATGTCAAGCACCTTGCAAAGAAACTGGTCGCCCCCCATCCGAAATGCCGGACCATGGCAAAGAATGCCAGAAACTACTGTTGAATATTTGGAATTCGCTCCACATAAGTACGCAATCGCCTTTTGGCATCCACAGCAATACCGCTATAAACGCAAACAGGTTTATAATTGGATTGTGGATACGATTGCCATTTTAGAGGCTCGGGAAAAAACTCTCTGTAAAACTAGATAATCAAAATCATCGTTTGTTATTTTCTTTAACCTGCTCATCAATGGAAGAAACGATTTCCTTGACCTTCTTGATATAATTTTTCACATCCGCTTCTTCTATCGCGCACTTTTCTGCCGTGCCAGGAATACGATCTGACTGATGCGCAATCTTATTTCTGCGCCCATACAATTCATTAATAAATTGCTTATACTCGCCATCAACCTTCAAGCCAATCATCTTTAGGTTACTTTGCATATTGTCAAAGCCAAGGAAGCAGTTTTCCCGATTGATTTCATCTATTTCGTCCGATAGACTTTGCGCAGCCGTTCCTGCATCCTTATACATTTTCATCAACAACGGGAAACGTAGCCTGAAATTTCTACTTTGTGCGGTTTCTTCCCATTCCCCGTTAAAGATTTTCAAAAATCCATATTTTACAACTTCATGTATGTAAAAATCCAGGGAGCTTTCAAGGAATACCACCTGACTTCGCCAAATTTCTTCAGCAGAATGTAAATCAGACTTTGCTTCCTTTTTGGCTAGTTTAAACTTCGCTTCAACATCCTTAATATTTTCATTGAAATGCGTTCGGACGTCAAAGATTTTTACAACAAGTCGAATAGACCGTTTCTTTCGAGAATCTTCTTTTCGAGAGGTCTCATCAGCAATTTTCACTTACGAACCTCCCTAATATTGCTATTCAACATCGGAATAGCTCCGTAACGCCCGGTTATGTAGCCCTTCTTGATGTTTTCTCCCTTGCGGACATTCTTGATTTCGGCAAGAGAATACAAATCGGTAGAACGAGTCTTCTTCTTCAATTCCGTAAACCAGATTTGATCTCTACGGACTACATCAAGATCGAGCAAATCCGTGTTGTGGGTTGTCATAACCAACTGACCTTCCGGAGAATCGTTCTTCGTGAAACGTCGGACAATATCAACAACAATGGAAGGGTGTAAATGAGACTCAATCTCGTCAGCAATAAGAACCTTATTATTGGACAAAATATCCATCATCGGGCATACAAAGTAGAATAATGCCTGAACGCCGCTAGACTCTTCATTGAAATTTACCTCAAATTCGGGATATACCAACCTCAGGTCAACAACATTAACTACCTTAGGCAATTGCTCTGCAACTAAAAATGGAGGAGAATTTGTAATATTAATGGGACGATTCTCTATCTTAATTTTCACATCCTTCAAATCAGAGCCTATCGATTGCATAAATTCAATAAACTTCCTCTTTGTAGACGGATTATTCTTCAACTGGGCAACTGAATAATCAAACCAGTTGTCCACTCCACTGGAATAAAAAACAAGATCATTCTTGAAGAAAAGGAAAACATTCAAGATTGGCGTAATATCCGTTTCGTTTGCTGCGCACGAAAGCAAGAGCTTATTTTCCTTCAAACGCCCTGCACAATTCTCACCCGACCTTTTAAAGGGTTCCGCAAAAACATAGTCCAAAGCAGAAGACCTTTCAAAGACCATAGACTTCTTTGAAGACGGCCAATAATAAAGGTATTCCTCTAGGACGCCCTCATCTCCATACTTGAAGCCGTACGAATACTTCACACCATCCTTTTCGAACACCAACTCAAAAGATGTCGGCTCCGAACTATCTGACAGTTTGTGTGGAAACCTAACTATACGGTCTCCAGGCTGGTGATTGTTGCTATTCCTGACAATTGCGGCCATTCGCCCCATGGCATCGACCAAAGACGTCTTGCCAGACCCATTTGCCCCATATATTTCAGCACATCTCAAATACCGCTTCTTTCCAAACGAAATAAGAGATTCTTCAAGGCTCGTGTCAGAAGACGCTGCCATGGAAAAGATTACTTGATCCTTTATAGACCTGTGATTTGAGCAATTGAACTGGATAAGCATAATCAATCCTTTTTTTGCTGGATAAAAATATATATATTTTCCCTATTTTGACGAAAATACGCAAAAGATTTGCATATTTTTTGCAATTTCAACACATATAATCGTTATTTAGGCAAATTTGAGGACTAAAAAATCAAACACAATTCATCTCTGGCATCTTATTTGGGCTCAAAGAGGAACATGTAATGTCATTTTTAAGGGACTTGCTGGGATGGCAAAAATGCGCGTTTTTCGCGCATTTTTGCAAATCTCCCTCCCGGCAGTCCCTTTTAATCTATATTACTCAACAAGATGACCGCGATCGAGTTCGAGAATATCAGCAAACAGTACCGCCTGGGGCTCGTGAGCACAGGAACGCTGAGCCACGACCTGAACCGTTTTTGGCAAACCAAGATTTTGCACAAGGAAGACCCGTACTTGAAAGTGGGCGAAGTGAACGACCGCGCGCACAAGGGTAAAAGCGATTATGTTTGGGCACTCAAGGATATCAACTTCAAGGTCGAAGAAGGCGACGTTGTCGGCATCATCGGCAGAAACGGTGCAGGGAAAAGTACACTCCTTAAACTTTTAAGCCGAGTGACCGCACCGACCACCGGGCGGACAGCACTTGGCAACTTCGTTGCCTTAGTGCGCATGGTCCTCGAAGGGGACACCATCCGCGCCCGAGGCCGCATCGCGAGCCTTTTGGAAGTCGGAACAGGTTTCCACCCGGAAATGACCGGTCGCGAGAACATCTACATGAACGGAGCCATCATGGGAATGACCCGCGCCGAGATTACCTGCAAACCCGACGAGATCGTGGACTTCAACGGATACGAACGCTACCTGGACACTCCCGTAAAACGCTACAGCAACTTAGCAGAAGTTCTCAAAAACAATACCGTCATCGGAAAATTCTTAAATGAAGGGAAAACAGCATTGAATGGGCTATATTCCTAGCGCAAAACTACTATTTTGTAGTTGAGGTCAAAATGAACAATAAATCTAAGTTAACACAAATAGCAATTTCTGGATTCAAGTCGTTTGGTTCGGATGAGCTTTCGTTGAATTTGGACCTAAAGGATGTTAACATCATTATTGGTACAAATGGAGCTGGTAAGAGCAGTTTCATATCCTTTTTTGAAATGTTGAACCATATGTCAACCGAAGCACTGCAATTATATATTGGGAAAAATGGCGGGGCAGACAACATTCTTCATTTTGGATCAAAAAAAACGCCAATTATCCAATCATCCTTGACATTTGAAAATCCTAATTTTAAAGATGTATATCAATTTAAATTAGCAAAATCCGTAAAAGATGCTTTGATTTTTTTAGAAGAAAAAATCAAAGTCAATGACAAAGAATTTGAGCTGGATGGAGGTCAGAAAGAAAGCCTTCTATATGCAGATGACCAAAAATACGCAGGCGCCAACGCTCTAAAGGCAATTCTGTCACAATGCCGGGCATATCAATTTCACGACACATCGGACCAATCTCATATCAGAAATTCGGCAAGCATAGCCAATAATCGATATTTATTTGCTGATGGCGGAAACCTACCTGCATTTTTATACAGACTCCAACAAAAATACCCTAAGTACTTTGAACGTATTACAAGTAGAATCCGATACGCTGTCCCTCAATTTGGAAAATTCGATTTATTTCCAGATCCGTTAAACATGTCATCCATAAAGCTCAATTGGAAATCTGAAATCGACAACGATTATTTGTTTGGACCAGATCACCTATCGGACGGCTCCATTCGTTTTATAGCCCTCGCAACACTTTTTTTGCAACCGCCGGAACTCTTGCCTAACATCATCCTTATTGACGAACCCGAGCTAGGTTTGCACCCACAAGTTATTGATTTACTCGCCTCTATGATAAAAGAGTGCTCTCAATACGCCCAAATTGTGATAGCAACACAGTCTCCCCGACTTTTGGATAGCTTTACGCCCGATCAAGTAATTGTGGCCGAAACAAACTCTGCCTCAGGATCCTCCATTTTCAAAAGATTGAATGAACAAGATTTGGATGAGTGGTTGGAAAATTACAGTCTTTCCGAAATATGGGAAAAAAATATCATCGGAGGACAACCTTAAATGAAAAAAATATTTATAGTCACCGAAGGTCCGTCCGAAGAACATTTTGCCAAAGCCATACTTGCGCCTCATTTTTTGGATTATGAAAAAATTATAATTCCAATAACAATATTGACCAAAAGGGATAATAGACATGGAATTATGTATAAAGGCGGAATGAGTTCGTATAGCAAAATGCAGAACTCTCTAGAACCTGTATTAAAGCGCGCCTCGAAAAGCGAAGACTCTTATGTTTCAACAATGGTTGATTTCTATGCGCTTCCAACAGACACTCCCGGTTACGCCAATGCGATGAAATATTCTGATGCCTACGATAAAGTCCGTCAATTAGAGAATTCTATTTTACAAAAGGTGGGTCACGAACGTCATTTTAAGCCGTATATACAGTTGCACGAATTTGAAGCTTTATTATTTGCAGACATAGAACAGCTTTCTACAGAATACTTCGACTGCCAAATTGACGAATTACGACAGGCAATCAGTGCACAACCGAATCCAGAACTGATAAACAATAGTTTTGAAACGGCCCCGTCAAAAAGAATTTTAAAAGCCATCCCCGCCTACGACAAAACTGTAGCAGGAATTGAAGTATTACGCAGAATTGGGTTAAATAAAATCAGAGACAAATGCAGACACTTCAATGATTGGATTACGCATTTAGAACAGATCTAGTAGTATGTCGACCGCCATTGAATTTGAGAACATCAGCAAGCAGTACCGCCTGGGGCTCGTGAGCACAGGAACGCTCAGCCACGACCTGAACCGTTTTTGGCAAACCAAGATTTTGCACAAGGAAGACCCTTACCTGAAAGTGGGCGAAGTAAACGACCGTACAAACAAGGGTAAAAGCGATTATGTTTGGGCACTCAAGGATATCAACTTCAAGGTCGAAGAAGGCGACGTTGTTGGCATCATCGGCAGAAACGGCGCAGGGAAAAGTACACTCCTTAAACTTTTAAGCCGAGTGACCGCACCGACCACCGGCACGATCCGCGCCCGAGGCCGCATCGCGAGCCTCCTCGAAGTGGGCACCGGATTCCACCCCGAAATGACCGGTCGCGAGAACATCTACATGAACGGCGCCATCATGGGCATGAGCCGCGCCGAGATTACCCGCAAGCTCGACGAAATCGTGGACTTCAGCGGCTGCGAACGCTACCTGGACACCCCCGTAAAACGTTACAGCAGCGGCATGACCGTACGCCTCGGGTTCGCCATCGCTGCACACCTGGAACCCGAAATCCTCGTGGTGGACGAAGTGCTGGCCGTGGGCGACGCCGAATTCCAGAAGAAGGCCATCGGCAAGATGCAGGACGTAAGCCGCGGCGAAGGCAGAACAGTGCTGTTCGTGAGCCATAACATGGGCGCAGTGAAGAACCTATGCAGGAGGGGGATTGTCCTGAATCAGGGACAAGTGGCATTTGACGGCAGCGTGGAAAAGGCTGTAGAATTTTATACAAGCACCCATTCCAAAAGCAATATTTTTGAAAAAATAATTTGCGATACTAATCATTTAAATCCTGCTAAAGACGCACAATTTCTTTCTGTTAAATTTGAAAAAAATTCTAATGATTTTGCAACCAGCGAAAATATTAATTTCATTTTTAATGTTTACGCCCATAAAGCAATAGAGAAATGCCGAATAAACCTCACTATTTTTTCAACAGACGGAACCCCTATCGGAAGCGTTTCTAATACAGAATCATTTTTTATCGAAAAAAACGAAAAAAAAACAATCAGGCTTTCTTTGCAAGAGAGCGGGCTCGCGATGGGGGCATACGATGTTTCATTTTCTATTGGAACCGGCAACTACCAAACTTGCCAAACCGACTTCGATATTATATCAAAAATTTTATCATTTCAAATAACTCGGCCATCACTCGCAAACAACATTTCTGTATCTCAATGGAATAATGGGTGGGGAAAGATTATGTTTAATTCAAAAACAGAGGTGTTGGAATAATGATTTTATCGGACTTTCCTACAGTCTTCCGAAATTTCTTTGGTAATTTGCGAGCACTATTCAAGTACAACTATGAACATGATTGTATAAAAAATCTTCATTCTCAAAATCAAAGAATAGCTAATTTGCAAGAGGAATTATTTCTTACCAAAAGAGAGATTGTTAAATTATACTTTGATTTTCATAAAGAAGATGCCAATACGTATATTGATGAACTCGCTTATTTAAGGGATGCATCCAATCTTGACGCATTCCCATACCCACAAATAAAACGCATAGATAACCCCATTACTGGTTTTGATCACAAGTTAAAACTTTCCTTTGTTATTCACAACAACAATCGTTTGTATTTTCCTAAAGGTTGGTCTCCAGAGACAGCTAGTAATGCATATCGTAATTATATTGAACGAGAGAACTTACTTGGCGGAGGATATACAGAAAAAGCGCCTCACCAATATGTAACAGAACCTTTCCATGTGAAACAAGACGACATTGTTGTAGATGCAGGCTGCGCTGAAGCACTTTTTGCACTTGATTCTGTTGAAAAAGCCAAACATGTATATTTACTGGAAGCTGATGCTATTTGGCTTAAACCCTTACAGGCAACATTTGCCCCCTATAAAGATAAAGTTACAATCATTCAAAAATTTTTAGGTGGCCAAAATTCTGAGAACACTATAACACTTAATAGCCTTTTTGACAAGTTTAGCGAAGAATCATTCTTTATAAAAATGGATATTGAGGGGGCAGAAGAGTCCGTCATTCAAGGAAGCAAGGATTTTCTTACATCCCAAAATAAAATCAAACTAGCTTGTTGTACATACCATAAAGCCCACCATGCAGAAGCAATATCATCTCTGCTAAAAGATATGGGTTACAAGTTTGAATTTTCAGATGGTTATATGTTATTCCCTTGGGATAAAAACCAGCAACCACCGTATTTTAGAAAAGGGTTGATAAGGGCTACACATATGTAGCTACATTATTTTAAATACTGAATTATGAAAAAATTCGATTCTTTTTTCAAGATCAGCGCCCTACATTTTCCCGTTCGGGAATATTTTACATATTTTCAAACAAAAAGTATTAATTTTCCCGTTCGGGAATATTATATTTATAGCATGGACATTCAAAATACAGAAGATTTATCCAAAGCCATAAAAGGACGCCGTAAAAGCCTCAAACTGACACAAGCGGAATGTGCCACATTTTGCGGCGTCGGGCTACGATTTTTCTCAGAGCTTGAAAACGGCAAGCAGTCACTACACTTGGGCAAAGTGATGCAAGTTCTACAGATGCTAGGCCTCAAAATGCAGATTATCGGAAACGAGGAAAGCAAATGAAACTTTCTGTATATCTAGGAGAAAATCTGGCCGGATATCTAGAGTCCACCGCAGAAAAAGGTGTTGTCTTTTTTTACGACACAGCCTATATCAAAGCAGGGCAACCGCCCATATCATTATCACTCCCTTTAAGCAATGCTGAATTTTCACAAAAAGATTGCCTCCCCTTTTTTGAAGGACTATTGCCTGAAGGCGATGTAAAAAAAAGAATCTCGGATTACCTGCATATATCCGAAACCAGCACATTCAAACTTCTCAAAGAACTGGGCGGAGAATGCGCCGGCATGGTTTCCATTTTGCCAGAGGGAGAAAGCAACAAAGCAAAAAATGCGTATGCATTTTCACGGGACAACTACGAACCTCTGTCCGAAAAAAAACTTGCCGAATATATTCAGAACATAAACACCCGTCCTTTGCTCAAGATCAAGGAGAAACTCCGCCTCTCCCTTGCCGGAGCGCAAGAAAAACTCCCTCTCGCCTATATAAATGGTAAATACTATTTGCCAAAAAATGGAGCCCCATCTACCCATATTCTCAAGCCAACCGGAAGCGGAAAACTATCCAACCTTGCTGCAAACGAATACATCTGCACCAAGCTTGCCAAATACAGCGGACTTCCAACATCCAAGACAGAACTTAAGCAAATTGGCAATACAGAGTTCCTTTTAATAGAGCGCTACGACCGCATTTCCGAGAACAACCAAATTTCAAGGATCCACCAAGAAGACATTTGCCAAGCACTCGGGATCCTAAGCGACCGCAAATACCAGAACGACGGCGGTCCAAGCATCGCAGATATCTATAACCTTCTCAAAGAGAAAACGACAATTCCCCTAATCGAAACGCGTAATTTTCTCCGCTATATCATATTCAACCTGATCATAGGAAACTGCGACGCCCATGGCAAAAACTATTCCCTACTATTCCAGGGAAATACCATCCAGCTAGCCCCCATTTACGACACAGTCAGCACAATCATTTACCCGGATTTGACCCGCAAGCTATCAATGAAAGTCGGCAAGCACTACGAATTCAAAAAAATTAACAGCGAAGACTTTGTGTTGCTTGCCGGCCAGCTCAACCTAAAGCCCAAAACAATCCTAGATTGTTATTTTGAGACTATCGAAAAAATCGAGAAAAACTTTGACAAAGTTAAGGATGATTCAGCTTTGATAGGATATGATAAAACTATTGAAATCATTGAAAAAAACATTTTGAGAATAGACTAAAAAAACATGCCTCTCGTTTCCGTCATAGTCCCTAACTATAATCACGCGCCATATCTTCGGCAGCGTCTTGATTCCATATTCAATCAAACTTTCCAAGACTTTGAAGTCATCATCCTTGACGATTGCAGTACGGACAACAGCAAAGAAATCATTGAAGAATATCGCAATCGCCCTCAAGTAAGTCATGTCGTATATAACGAAAAAAACAGTGGATCTCCTTTTAAGCAATGGGCGAAAGGATTTGATTTAGCACAAGGCGAATACATCTGGATTGCAGAGAGCGACGATTGGGCTGAATTGAATTTTTTGGAAGTCCTGACTTCCATTCTGAATAAAGATTCATCCCTTGTATTTGCTTTCTGCGAATCTTATTGGGAGTATCCACAAATAACTGTTTCAGGAAAAGCATTGAAAAAAAGTTCAATCTACAATGGAATTGATTACATCAAAAACAAACAGATCTACTACAATAGCATCGTCAATGCCAGTTCAGTGGTTTTCAGAAAAGAAGTTCTCTCCAACACCGCTAATGATTACCAATTCTTCAATGGTTCAGGAGACTACCTTTTTTGGAGCCTCCTGTGCGAACAAGGCTACATATACTATACAACAAACATCCTAAATCATTTTAGGCGCCCTCCAGCAAATACAACTAGCCGATGCATGGCAACAGGAATAACCTTCATTGAAAATTTCAGCATTTACAAATATTTTAAGCAGAAAGGTTACATTTCAAAATTTGCAAATTATCGAATTATAGAACATTCTCTTTCAGAAATCGAGCAATATAGCGAAGTACTAGGAAAGAATCATTGTTACTCTAAATGTAAAACCATATGGGAAAACGAGCGGGTCGAAACAAATTCAACTTCCTTTTTCTTATCTTTTTGGGCCAACCAAATCAACAGATGCGATAGCCTACCTCTTTACGCAAAATTATGGCAATTTTTGCATCTGCCCAACACTAATATTCGAGGACACCTCCCCTTTTATAAGAGGAATCAGCAAAAATGAAACAGCCGCTCGTCTCCATAATCGTCCCGATTTACAAAGTTGAGCCGTACCTACGACGTTGCTTGGACAGCATCGTCAAGCAGACTTATACAAACTTGGAAATTATCTTGGTGGATGATGGATCGCCAGACGGCTGTCCGCAGATTTGTGACGAGTATGCGGCTAAAGATAAACGGATTGTAGTAATCCACAAGGAAAATGGCGGGTTATCGGACGCGAGGAATGCGGGGTTAGATATATGCAAAGGGGAGTATATATCGTTTGTGGATAGTGATGACTGGGTGAGTGAAAATTATATTGAAGTTATGCTCAATATAGCAATAAAAGAAAATGCGGACATCAGCATATGCAACCATAACTTCGTGCATAATGACGGCTCTAAAAAAAACATTATTTTTGAAGAACGCACATATACAAAAAAAGAAGCGCTAAAAAAAATCATACTTCAGCAAACTCTCCCTTGGGGTGCATCTTGGGGTAAAATTTACAAAAGAAAGATTTTTAACAAATATAAATTTCCTGTAGGAATAATTCATGAGGACGATTATACTAGTTACAAATTCATATACGAAGCGGATAAAATCGTTTGCATAGACAAAACTTTATATAACTATTTCCAAAGAAGTGATTCTATTTCAAAACTTGACACAACATACGACTTTACAGAGGTAAGAAAAAATCAATTAACCTTCTTACTTGAAAACAAGGAATATGAACTAGCTGAATTAACTGCAATTAACCTTTGTTGGCATTATCTAAATAGTTATTGCGCAAAAAAAGAAGACGGTAAAAAGAACTTTCTCCATTTTTTTTCACAATTAAAAAAAATTCCAAGTTATCACACAACTAAAAGGCTTTGTCTATACCCACTCGGCGCCTTTCCTTCGATTTATCCTATTTACAAAAAAACATTCTTTAAAATAAAACAATTCTTTCTTTCATCACGTTGACCATCTTATCAACTGTTTTTTCCCAAGAGAACAATTTCGCTCTTTCCAGACCTTTGTGGCTATTTTCTTTCCGCAGTTCTTTATTGAAGTAGTATTTTTCATATGCTTCAATATGTTGTTCATCGCTATCCCAATCAATCATGATGCCGGCATCACCTACAACTTCTGGCAATGACGAATTGTTACTCGTAACAACAGGGCAACCGCACTGCATCGCTTCTAATGGAGGCAATCCAAAACCTTCATATTGACTTGTATAGACAAACCATTCTGCGTTGCTATAAAGAATCGGCAAATCTTCGTCGTCAATATACCCTGCTTGAATAATATATTTAGGATCCCATGCAACCCCATTTTTCTTTAAGTCATTTATAAAGGATTCCCAATGTCCTCCACCCATTACCCATACTAAATCTTCTATGTGATTTTTTTGAACAAAACGCATAAAGCAGCGGACAGCTCGCACCAAATTTTTTCGAGGCTCAAGTGTGCAAAGGCTAAAGATATAGCGCTTATGCGGAACACGATATTTCGTCAAAACTTGAAATCGTTCGTTGTCATTTTTCACAGGCCTAAAATTTAAATTAGCAGCCAAATGCAGAGCCTTTGTGTTTTCATCTCCTAATTTAGAGAAAAGGCGGCAATAATCTTGCTTTGTATTTTCCGAATTGCAAAAGAAAATATCTCGAGGATGGCTCAATTCAATCTGTTTCCAGATTCCCTGTTTAAACGATTCCCCCATATAACTAAATAAAAACGGAATTGCATCATGTAAGACACTGCAGCATCTTATCTGACTACTTTTTCTGACAATCCTAGGGGGAGTCTCAAACGATTCAAAAAAGAAGTCATAAGAGTTTATTTTTTTATTTTGTTTTTTTAGGAAAAACGTATTCAATACATTCTCATAGATTAACCGACAAAGAGCTATTGGTTTACGGACAAAAGGTCTTGCCAAATTAGCTGTCCACAGACAATCCAAAGAATATTTCAGTTTAAATATTTTTTCGTATTTCTTTGGCAAATCATAAAACAATCTTGCTTCTGGAAAAAGTTCTCTCTTTAATAGACTCAAAGCATACAAATTTTTGGTTTCAGTCCACAACACAATGTTCACATCTTCTCGCTTAAGAAATTCCTTGAAAACATTGTAGGTAAAAGAAAAAATTCCACTACGACTGGATCCTTTATCCTTATAATTCAGCAAGATCTTTGCGTCAAACAAGACATTTAATTTTTCTTTTGTCATCTCACCAATCATTTATTACCCAATTTCTTCTTCAGCGAGAACAGACTCGCCACAATAAAGCCCATAAACGCACCATACTTTTTAGAGAATTCTACTCGAATCCTAAAATATTCGCGCTGATAATCACTGAACCAGTTTCCATCAAAATGATGAATACAATAAGTCTTTGACGTGATTCGAAGTTTCCCCGTCCGATTATCTTTGGGAGAAAAATATTCCGCCGGCAACACTTTAACACCGTGAAAAATCATCAACGCATTTTTTATAACAACCGGTATCGCAATCGATGGATTATTTAAGTCCGATACATTGAATCTTCGGTTTTCATACCAATCCAAAGATTTTTTTACCCACGCTAGATTCGGTTCTGCACCCATCACTGCAGCTTCTATCACATTCTTATGAGATTCCCGTCCAAGAAAACTATCTTGAGCAAGAATATCATCAAAAGACTTTAGGACTTCTACATCGCAATCCAAATAAATGCCGCCATAGTTGTAAAGAGCAAACAACCGTACATAATCTGCAGCAAAGGCCCATTTTCTTTCTGCTAATGCAGATTCTACCCACGGGCACAAACATTCTTGAATTTTTTTTCGATCCCATAACACAAAGTTATAGTCCAGCAAATGATTCCGCCAAGACTTCATGCATTTTTGCACAAGTTCCGGATAAGGCTCCCCGCTCAACCAGCAATAATGTATCACTTTTGGGATTGCCATTTTTTCACCTGGAATAAAGAAAGCCCTTTTTGTTTGCAACGGGACAATGTGTCCTGAAAACTATTATACTTCAAATTCACAAACACCGCATAAATCGTAGAAAGCAACATTCCCACATTTTCACCAAACAATTTGCAAAATTTAATTCGAGCATTTACATGCTTCCGCTGTGCCACAGAATACCACGAGCCATTAAAATGATGCACAGAATATGTTTCCGCAGTAGCTTCCACAATCTGCGTTCTTGTATTCTTGGGCGAAAAATAATGCATCGGAAGTAAATCTCGCAAAGCGCCTTCTTGATTTAAGACACTTGCCATGATATGCGGAAGAACGGTCGTATCAAAAGCGCCGTTCGCCATAATAAAATTTTTACCCGCGTAATAATCTAAGCATTTTTTTATTAAGGGATGATGAATTTCTGCGCCAAAAGTCGCAGCCTCGATGATATGACTAGAATCAATCCTATCCGGCGTATGCTCCTTCCCAAAAAAGTATGGTCTATCCAGTAAATCATCGAATGATTTCAAAACTTCCACATCGCTGTCTAAATAAATTCCGCCATGATTATAAAGTGCATAAAGACGGATGTAGTCTGCCGCAAAAGCCCATTTCTTTACAGAACAAGCCTGCTCCACCCAAGGCACAGAATGCACATCAAAATGAATCATATCCCACAGCATTAATTCATAATCCGGAAGTTTTTCTTTCCAGCTCTGAATACAACGCTGAACCAATTCCGGATACGGATCATTGCTTAGCCAACAGTAGTGTACAATCTTAGGGATAGACATATCGATAAAAATATATATTTCTCCCATGCCTATTAAAAAAGCACTGGCATTTTCTGCCGTCATCAATTTATTCTTTTTAATTCTTTGCCTTATCTTTGGCGACCTCAAGTTCGGAGCCATCGACGACTATTTTATGGCAGCCAGGCTTACAGGCGCATTCGGTACCGAATACAACCCGCACCTGATTTTTGTCAACGCCATTTACGGATATGCGCTTTTGCCTCTTTATCACCTTTTCCCTAAAATCGGGTGGTACTACATCGGCGAGATATTTTCCGTATTCCTCTCCTTTACTGTCATCGGTTACGTACTATTGCAGCGGTGTGGCGAACGTTGGGGAAGCATCCTCGCGACCCTTTTTACAGCCATGTTCGCCAGCGATTTTTACTTGGTTGTACAATTTACGCAATGCGCTTCTATTTTGAGCGCCGCCGGAATGCTGCTTTTTGCATACGGAGTGGTGTCGAAAAACAAAGCAGAAGATTGTTGCGCTAGCCAAAGGCGGGCCTGCAATGACACATTAAAGCAATTCTTCCTAACGTTGTCAAAAATGAGGCCTTACCTCCCCTTTATTCTTGGCGTTTTTCTAATGCTGTGGGGTTCGGTAATGCGCTGGCAAGCCTTCTTGATGGGAATGCCTTTCTTTTGTCTCGGCATGTTCTTCATCCTTAAAGAATGTTGGAGGCGCAAGTGTCAAGTCATCGTGGGATTAGCCGTTCTATTCAGCGCGACGTTTGCCATGCACCATTGGGATCGAAATCTATACAAGGCTCCAGAATTCGCAGAATTTATCAAGTTTCAAGGGCCACGCGTCACATTCGGCGACAACGGCAACTACAACCAAAACGCAGTGTATGAGGATGCCGAAGAATTGGGACTATCGGGAAAAGACTACCATATACTCACTCAGTGGACATTTTATGATACCGAAGTATTCTCCGCAGATAGCCTCAAGCGATATAGCGACATCGTTTCAGCTTATCGCGACAAGAATATTCCGGAACAAATTCCACGAAATCTGCTCAATTCCCTCGGCCACTCCCTAAACACACCCGTCTTTTGGACTTGGTTCATCTTATGCCTACTTGTTTACGCGACCCGGCCAAAAAAGTTCCTATACCTTTGGGCATCCTTAGTCCTAATTCTAGGGTTAATGGCCTATTTGCTTGACATGGGTCGTCTCGTTTATCGCGTAGAAAGCGGATTTTGGTTGTACGCAGCTGTCCTCGCCGTTCCCCTGTTTGGGAAATTTAAACGAGAAATCCCTCATCAATTAGTTTATATCACACTATTTGCGATTGTGGCTATAAATCTATATTCTTACGCAACATCTGGGAAAATGGTTCGAGATCCAAACAGCGGGCAAGAACGAACCCTTGCTATTGAAGACTCCACGAATTATAAGCAAGTTTTCAATTACATCGATAGTCAGCCAAACAAGATATTCTTGCTAAGTATGAACGCCTTTATGCGTTTTAGCCATCACCGCAATCCGCCCTACTTGGCAGAACCAATAGGTATTTATCGCAACACGGTTTCCTTCGGATATTGGACCCCCTACCTGCCAGAAGTCACAGAAGCCTTGGCGGATTACGGAATAACCAATCCTATCAAAGATGTGGTTCACGACAATGTCATCGTCTTGAACGAGCCACATTTAGCGGATTTTTTACAAAGGCATTATTACGACAGCGTTGCCGTTGACACGTTAAAATCAATTGGCGAAATGACTTTTTTTAAATACAGGTTAGTCACAAAGCAGGAGGATAAGGAATAATGCGAATTCTCTATCCCCTGATGGCAAGTGCTCTGATAACCATCGTCCCCTTTCTTTTGACTTTCGAAAAGGGGCAAGATATCGTTCGCGGACTATTCGGGTACGAATATTTTGCCATATTATTACTCATTATCTTTGTCAAGAGTAAACTGAGGTTCGCCTTGAGCGTGGCATGGAGGAAACAATTTCTGTGCACAATTTGCCTCGCTCTATTATTCATCGCCCTCATTTCCATCGCATGGATGGACGTACAAAATCTTCTCGCTATCAAGGGTTGGAAAACCGGTTGGCATGGCGTTTTGCCCTTTATCACTTGCAGTCTAGCCATCGCCATGACCTGGAAGACAAGACCTTTTAGTTTTAATGGTATATGCTTTGTATTATTTGTAGCGCTGATTCTTCATCTAGCCAGTTATAATCAATACGCTAATCAGCCCCTAGCTCAATTCCCTACCATTGATTATCTAGACCGCATAGCCCCCAAATCCATTCAACGGAAAGAAATATCCAATGAATACCGCAATAAATATGTTATCACAGACTCCGTGACCATTACCCGCGATTACATTGATACAACCCGTAATAACGTAATCATTCTTATCGAAAGCTGGGGCGCCCCCCTAGATATAAAACGGTTTAAAAAGCAATTGAAAATTTTTGAAGGCGTTCACTATATCGCAGGCATTCATAATCGCATGTATAGTCGCACTAGAACAGCCGAAAGAGAAGATTTGCTCGATGAGATTCACAGCGATTCAACGAAAAAAAAAGACTCAACATTCCTACCACAGTTTTTCTCTAGGCGTGGTTTCAGAACATCTTTCCTAGTTGGAAACGACAGCTTAAAACACCTGCGCAACAAGTACCTTTCTAAAATGGGATTTGATAATGTTCTTTACCTAAAAGGATTTAGTGATGCCGACATCGCCTCAAAAATTGACAGTATTCTTGCAGACTCAACACAGAAGAATTTTATAGCATGGACAACTTCAGATACCAAATTTCCTCTAGACGCATTTTCCGACATGTATCACAGTAAAGCAGCCGATGTAGACTCGGTTTATACGCTACTCCTTAACGAATCGCTCCGCCAAATAGCCAGATTAGCGCAAAAATATCCAAGGACGCGCTTCATCATTCAAGGGGATCACAACCCGATTATATCACCAATAGAATTCCAAGAAAAATTCTATAGAAGATGGGTCCCCTTCGCAATTTTGAACTAAAACAGCATAAATTTACCACAACCTACGTAAAGTTGCAGGACGCGTATGTATCGGAATCCAATATGATTGGTGGTTGGAAAAAAATTGGATATGTCATGAATGCAACAACCAACTTTACATATGGGGGTGATACTGAGGACGGAACTGTTGCTGTCACCGACGGAAAAGAAGATGCATGGAACGCGACATCAAAAGTTGCGTTGAATGACTGCGCAATAGACACAAAGTGGCAGTTGGATGTTGTAGGTGCTGCCAATGGAAATAGCGTAAATTATACAGCAACTCCACCTAATTGTGGGGTAGCTCTCACCCCGACATTCGACAAAATCGGCAAGTAAGGTCTAGTACGCATAACATTTCAAAGGGTCTCCATTTGGAGGCCCTTTTTGCACAACTGTGGCAACGTAGGGACAAATGATTATTTCTTTAAAAATTCTTCTCTAATGAGTTCGTAAATATAATCGGGGCTTCGCGCCCGTAGGCCAGTTTCAGGATCGTTCAGAGCTTCAAATACTCTAGATTTATAGACAAATCCAAACGCGGATTCCATATCCATGGAAAAATCGTTCATTAACAATTGAACATTTTTTTCTACAATTCTAGAGACCAACGATTCTGATTGAGCTGTCGTCATTTCTTTACTCTCCGCAAAAAGGAAATCGCCCTTTTCGTCAAGAAACAGTACTGGCTATTCAAATTTTTATACTCAAGTTCCTTAGCCAGCTCTTCTAAAGTTCTCAAACCCTCCTCATACAAGTTTAGTAAATAGGCCACGCCGTCATCTGCAATTGGTCCGATAACAATATCATAATCATGAGTGAAGTTTGTGTACCTACTACGGTTTTTATAAATAAACTCGGCCCATTCTACACAAACCTTATCAAAGCGCAAAACTCGTAAACCATTTGATTGAAGGACTGTTTCATCGAATTCATATTCTTGGACAACGGGTGCGCCTCCCCAAATGCGGCTTCGAGTTTTGGCGAGTTCACAAGCCTGCTGTCGAATGTCGGTTACATAAAAACCTTTGCCGAAATCTTTGTACAGTTTGGTTTTCTCTAGGTCAATTATAGTGAAATCGCAATTCGTTCCGTGATAAAGAATCATCCGATTGCGCCCCCGTTATTCTTGCAAACGGCAACCAAATCATTTAAGGTATCTTCCACCGGCAGAAGGTGCTCTGTAGAATAAGATTCGTCTAGAAATCGGATACCCTTAAATCGGCACAAGTAATCCGCCGCCCCCTGAAGCGGCAACTGGAATCGCTTAGCAAAAAGGCGAATGCACATGTTTACGTAAGGAATTTTGTACTTGTCCGTCATGTTTAGAATATAGATTATCGTTTTTGAAAAAACAAATATAAGTATGCCGAACAGAGTTCCTTTGCTTCTCTTTTTTTCATCCTACGTGAAGTTGCAGGATGCGTATGCCAGCGAAACAAATGCTCTTGGAAAGTGGGTTGCAATCGGCTATAAAGCCCCTGGAGGAACAAACTTTACATATGCTGGCGGAGATGCCGCTCCCTCGGTCACTTGTTCAGCTGGTGCCTATGATGAGGCCTCAGGCAAATGTAAAGATGGAGAAACCGTAACCTCTGCAACAGGAGCTGCAATAACCGATGGTTGGACTGCGGCAAATACAATCAAGCTCAATGATTGCCCCGCCCAAGTAAACTGGAAATTAAGCGCAGCAGTTGGCCTGGCGGCCAGTGATAATGGTTCTGTTACCTATACACAAACTATTGTTGATGAGGATAATTGTGAAGGTCTGACACCAAATTTTAAGGCGATTGGAAAATAACAATCTCTTTATTGATAGAAAAGCAATCTCAAAAGAGGTTGCTTTTTTTTGTATAAAAAAGAGGTTTCCGATTAGAAACCTCTTTTGAAAATGATCATTCGGAATGAAATTTACGATTAGGTGCCTGATTTAGTAGTTCCAATCGTTGCGAACGAAGGCGTTAATCCGTCACAGTTGTTACCAATAGTTCTTGTTACCACAACTGCACCATCGCCGGCAGTAGTATCCTGCATTTCAGCTACAATTTTCCAGTTGTTGGAAGAAATGGAAGGCGATGCTATTGCGGCGCAATCATTCAATTTAGCCTTGTTAGATGCCGACCAAGCCGCTCCTTCACCAATGTACATAAAGTTTTGGGATTCAAAAGTGGTTGAATCTGTTTTTTTACCCGGAGCCGTATATCCGATAGCAGACCAACCGCCAACTGCATTCTTTTCCAATGCATATGATTCCTGCAACTTCACGTAGAATGCGGCTGTTTTGGGAGTACTTTATGGCAAATTTACAAAAAAGCCTTTTCCATCAATCATTATTTATGTATATTAATACATAGAGTTGGGTAATACTGCCTTTTTGTGGTATGATGGACTTTGTTCCGCCCGACTTTTTTTTATGGAGAGAGAGAATGTATCTGCTATATGTTGATGATTCGGGACTTGCTACTGACAAAAATTGCAAACATTGTGTACTTGCCGGACTCGCCATAAGGGATACCAAGACTTTTTATGTTCAACAGGACATTGAAAGAATTCTCGCCAAACACCCAGATTGTAAGAATCTTGAACTTCATGGAACGCGTATGCGTTCAGGTAAAGGAGAGTGGCGCTCCATTCCGAAAGAAACTCGAGAAGGGTTGTTGAAAGAGATTCTAGGCTATATAGCAGCTCATTATCCAAATTACTTTATTTTATTTGGCGCAGTATTAGACAAGACTTGTCAAATTGATGTTGCTCATGATGAAGAGCTTTTTACGCAAATTACAAGCAGATTTGATATGTTCTTGAAGCGTAGGTTTGCTAAGAAACAGGTCCCCGAGCGGGGATTGCCATTTTTGACAAGTCAACTTCAGAGCAAAAATTCCAGCAATGGTCCCAAGCATTCCAAATCGAGGGGAATCATTGGGGCAACACTCTTGTAAATTTTGCTGAAGTTCCGTTATTTTTAGATTCCAAAATGTCACGACTTATTCAATTGGCTGATTTGGTGGCTTATGCGCTTTTTCGCAAATATGAATTTGGGGACGATTCTTACAGTTCCATTATTCAGGGATGTTTTGATAAGGATAAAGGACAAGAGTACGGTCTTTATATCCGATGATTCTTTTTATTAAAAACTGCCTGATAGGATTAACTTGACAAGACGTTTTTGTATTTTTTACAAATCATTTGTTCGTTGTTTTAGTTATGCATAAAAGGGCCTCCAAATGGAGACCCTTTGAAATGTTGTGTGCAGCAGACCTTACTTGCCGACTTTGTCAAAGTTCGGCGTAAGCGGAGTGCAGCCAGCGGTATTGGCTGATGCAATCGCTGCCGTGAACGCAGCTTCTCCCGCAGTTCCCGATTCCGAAGCCTTGACAGACACGGTCCAGTTTTTTCCAGCCGGGCAATCATTCAAGTTAGCCTTATTGGTTGCAGACCAACCATTGATAGCGGTAGCGCCCAAAGCGGCAGTATTGGTAGTGCCGTTGTAAGATCCGTCATCAGAATAAGTGAAGTTTGTAGCACTCGAACCGAGTTTATTAGCGTTAGCAGTTCCCGGACCACTGTAACCAATGATAACCCAGTTACCAACCGCTACAGCCTCAGAAATATATGCCTGCTGCAACTTCACGTAGGATGTGTTTTTTTAGAAAAGAGGTCATTTTTCACAAAATGTCTTGACTAGCACAAAATAATTTGCTAATTTTTGATTTAGTAAATTAAGAATGAGTAAAATATGTTTTGTGGTCGTAAAAAAGAATTAGATTCCTTAGCCGAACTTTATGAATCTGGCAAATTTGAATTTGCCGTTGTCTATGGACGCAGGCGTGTCGGCAAGACCATGTTGCTAAACGAGTTCTGCAAGGGGAAGAAAACCATCTTTTTTACAGGGATCGAAGCTTCGGTCTCGGAGAACTTGTCGCAACTATCCAAGGCAGTCCTCGAACATTCAGATGCAAAAGAATCTTCTTTCGATTCTTTTGAAAAAGTTCTTTCGTATCTTGATTCTCTTGCCCAAAACGAAAGAATAGTCCTTGTTATTGATGAATACCCCTACCTCGCCAAATCCGAAGCATCATTCCCTTCTTTGCTTCAAAAGCATATCGACCATGCGTGGAAAAAATCGAAATTGATGCTGATTCTTTGCGGATCTTCCATGAGTTTTATGGAAAATCAGGTCCTTGGCTACAAGAGCCCCCTTTATGGGCGTAAGACTTCGCAACTAAAGATTTTGCCTTTCAGTTTTTTTGAAAGCCGTGAACTTTGCGAGAACTTCGTTGCCGAGGAACAGGCTCTGCTTTACGGCGCACTGTGGGGCGTTCCTGAATACTATTCCCATCTTAGCAACCATGAGGACTTGGACGGCAACATCGTTAACCTGATGTTCAGACCTGGAGGACGCCTGTTTGAGGAGCCTTTGAACTTGCTGAAACAGGAAATGCGTGCTCCTGCCACCTACAACGCCGTCATAACAGCTATTGCACAAGGGGCAAGCCGTTTAAACGAAATATCTACGCACGCGGGGCTTGAAACGGGCGCGGCAAGCAATGTTTTGTCAGCCCTCATGGAACTTGGCATAATCCGAAGGGAAATTCCAGCCACAGAAAAGAACAGCCGCAAGTCCATATACATAATCAACGACTTGATGTACCGTTTCTGGTTTTCGTTTGTTTGGGAAAACCAGACAAACATAAATAGGGGAATCGGAGACGCCGTCTACAAAAATTTCGTAAAAGGGAAACTCAACGAGTATATGGGGCACGTATTCGAAGAAATATGCTTGCAATACCTGTATACAGAAAAAGGCTTGGCACAACTCCCGTTCTTGCCCCATACCATGGGCCGCTGGTGGGGGACTAACGCAAAAGAGCGGAGAGAAGAAGAAATAGATATCTTGGGCTTGGGTGAAAAAGACTTGCTATTTTGCGAATGCAAGTGGACAAATAAACTGACAGATGTTGACGTTCTTAACGCCCTGATTGAAAAGTCAAAACTCCTAAACGCAAAGAACAAACACTACATTTTCTTCAGCAAATCTGGATATACAAAAAAATTCATTCAAATCGCAAAGAATCGAGATGATGTTGCTTTAGTGACGTTCGATGAAATGATTCGCGAAGGGTGATTTTCGCCATCTTACGAACACATCCTACGTAAAGTTGCAGCAGGCTTATATTTCTGAGGCTGTAGCTATTGGAACTTGGTCTGTTATTGGTTATAAGGGTCCTGGTGACAATACCAATGCTAACGCAGCAAACGGAGGCGCATCCTCCAAGACGAACAATTTTGAATACACTGATGCAACTGGTTACGCGAATAATACAGTCGCTTTGACTGGGAATGCTTCTGTAGTGGGTTTCACTGCTAAAAACATTGCCAAATTGAACGATTGCGCAGCATCGTCCACGTGGACCATTACTGTTGCACCGGGTTCTGCTGCCGGTGAAGCTACATTTACTCCGAATACGCTTGGCCAGAATTGTTTGCAGCTTACTCCGAACTGGAATCAGATCGGCAAGTAATAGCTTTATCATTGCAAAAGTAAAAGAGCCTTCCTTTGGAAGGCTCTTTTGCTAAATGATTTTATTCGACTTACTTGCCGATATTAGTGAAATTCGGGGTCAGTGCCGTGCATCCGACTGTATTTGTAGCGTTAATAGCGGCTTCGAATTTTGCTTCGCCGGCAGTTGCACCATTCTGCTTAACCGTGACAGTCCAGTTGTCTGCGTTGGGGCAGTCATTCAAGCGCTGCTTGTTGCCTGCCGTCCAACCAACCTTGCCTGCAGAAGACAGGGCTATGGTGTTGTTGGTGAAGCCAGTACCGTCCTTATAGGTGAAGTTTGTCGTTCCGGAAACTGCACCACCAGCAGTGGTGCTTGCTGTAGTTTCTTCACCCGGACCCTTGTAGCCAATAATTCCCCAGTTGCCCATCACCGTGGATTCAGAGATGTAAGCCTGCTGCAACTTTACGTAGGTTCCAGCAGCAGGACCAACTTCAGAAGCCTTGGACTTTGCAATCATACCGAAGAGTTTCGGCACTGCGACTGCAGCGAGGATACCGATGATGACCACGACGACCATCAATTCAATAAGAGTAAAACCTTTCTTCATAATGAACTCCTTGTTTAAGGTTTTTGTTGTTTTTGATCAACACTGATAATATAAACCTTTTGTTTCGGAAAAGCAATACCTTTGTCATTCTTTTGTCATTTTTTTGTCAGACGGTTTTTAAAATTGGCGATTTTTGCAAAATTTCGGCGTTTTGGATATTCCAACTTGGAGTAAGAAAAATGTTTTTTGTTTGAATTTTTTTGTTTCCGCATAAAAAAATCCCGCCGAAGCGGGACTTTTTTGGGAAATTTAACTCCGATTAAAGCGGTTTTTCGTCGCCTTTTTCATCGGGTACGCCGATTTCCGCTTCATTTTCTAGCGAATTATTGTCAAAATTTTGAAAACTTTCGGGAATTTCTTTGTTCGCTTTGACGCCGAGTTGTTTGAGCGATGCGCATTGCGAAATTACATTTCCGCGCCCCGTCATCAACTGCCCTTTGGCTTTTTCAAAACTTTCCTTCGCCCGATTTAAGTTAACACCAACCGATTCAAATGTATTCAAAAAGCCTGTAAATTTTTCGAGTAAACTTTTTCCTTGTTCTGCGATTTTTAAGGCGTTGCGATTCTGTTCTTCGTGCCGCCATAAATCCGCAAAAAGTTTTAAGCACGCGATGAGTGTCGTCGGGCTCACTAAAATGACGTGTTTTTTATACGCATCTTTCCACAATTCGGGGTCGCTTTGCACTGCGAGCAAATACGCGGGCTCAATCGGCACAAACATCATCGTGAAATCCGCAGAATTTTCCAATTTATCTTCGTAATGTTTTGCCGCTAATTCGTCGATGTGTTTTCGCACCGATTCCAAATGATTTTTGAGCGCTTTTTCTTGCGCCGTTTTGTCTTGATCATTCGCCGAAAATTCATTGTAAGCGGTTAATGAAACTTTCGAATCGATGATGATTTGACGCTTTCCCGGTAAGCGCACAACGGCATCGGGAATATTCGTTTTTCCAGAATCATCTTTGATGCGCACTTGCATTTCGTATTGCAAACCTTTGTGTAAACCCGAATTTTCGAGAATCGTTTCGAGAAGCATTTCGCCCCAATTTCCTTGCGATTTCGGCGCTTTGAGCGCATTCGCCAACTGATTTGCTTGTTCGCTCACCGAATTCGTCGTCTTCAAAAGTTCTTCGATGCGCGTGCTCAGTTGGATGCGCTTGTCGTTTTCGTCTTTATAATTTTTCTGCACTTGCTCTTCGAAAGTTTTGATTTTTTCTTTCAGCGGATTTAAGATATTTTCCATTTGCTTTAAATTCGTTCCCAAAAATTCTTGCGACCGCGATTTTAAAAGTTCCTCGGAAATTTTTGAAAATTCCGCTGCGGCGGTTTTGCGATTTTGTTCTTCGTGTTCGCGCTCTTTTTTAACGCGTTCTTCGAAATGATCACGTTCCGCTTTTAAGTCTTCGGCTGCGCTCTTCTTGACACGTTCAAGTTCCACTTTTGCGCTTTCTTGAAGCTTTTCATATTTTTCGTTTAACTCTTTAATCTCGGAATCTTTCTTCGCTAAAAATTCGTTGCGTTCTTTTTCAAATTTTTCGCGGTCGCTTTCACGCTGATTCTCGGCGTTCTTCTTGGCATTGTCAAGTTCCGCTTTTGCGCTTTCTTGAAGCTTTTCATATTTTTCGTTTAACTCTTTAATCTCGGAATCTTTCTTCGCTAAAAGTTCGTTGCGTTCTTTTGCAAATTTTTCGCGGTCGCTTTCACGCTGATTCTCGGCGTTCTTCTTGGCATTGTCAAGTTCCGCTCTCGCGCTTTCTTGAAGCGTTTCATAGTTTTTGCGTAATTCTTGAATCTCGGATTCTTTCTTCGCTAAAAATTCGCGGCGTTCGTTTTCAAAATTTTCACGGTCGCTTTCAAATTTTTTGCGGTCACTTTCCCGCTGTTCAAAAATTGTCTGGCGTTCTTCTTTGGCGGTGGCGACTTCTGCGCGAACACTTTCTAATGAAGTTCGCAAATCATTTGCTGCATTCAAAGCGTCTTGTAATTGTTTTTGTTTCAGCTGAACTTGAAGACGCAACACGAAAAATAAAATGCCTGCGCCCAAAATCATTCCCACGAGAAATAAAATAATTTCCATTTAAAAACTCCTTTTTTGGGAAATATAGCTTTTGAATTTGTCAAAATCTGTCATTTTAGCACATTTCCCGAAAAATTTTTCCCGTTTTTCGCCCGCCGATTTTTATTTCTGCTTCCTTTTTTCGTTTTGAATTTATTTTTAGAGGCAAAAGGAGATTTTTGTGATGAGAAATTGGAAAAGATTTTTACTCGCGACAGCGTGCGCGGCTCCGACGATGGCGGCAACGCTTACCATCAATCCGGCGCAGAAAAGTCAAGAAGTTTTGGGCTTTGGCGGTGGCATTGTCTATTACCAAGGTTGGGTAACGGCAATGTCCGAAAGTATGCAGAAAGATTTATACGATACCGCATTTTCGGGATTAAATCTTTCGATGCTTCGCTTGGGCAACTGGTTACAAGAAGAAGATGTGAGTAAAATTAAAGACGATGTAAAAATCGTGAAAGAAGCGAAAAATCGTTTAGGAAATCATTTAAAAATTGAAATGTCGAGTTGGACAGCGCCCGCGACTTTAAAAGGAAGCGGAAAAATCAACGGAAACGAAGGCGCCAATAAATCGGCAAATTCGCTGAAAAAATCGGACAGCGATCCGTATGGCAAATATGTTTACAACGATTTTGCAAATTGGTGGAAGTCGAGTTATTTAAAATATCGCGATGCGGGAATTAACGTCGATTATATTTCGCTTCAAAACGAACCCGATATGAATGCGGATTACGAAGAAACTTTATTTGACCCGACGGAAAATGATTCGATTGCAGGTTATGCGCAAGCGTTGACGGCGGTGCGCGCCGCTTTTAACGGCGTTTCGAACGCGCCAAAAATTATCGGGCCCGAACCGCTCGGCATCGGCTACAATAATTTTCAAAATTATATGAATGCGCTCGACGAATCCAAACTCGATGCTTACGCTTACCACTTGTATCATGCGGGCGATGGAAACGATAATTCTTTAAATAATTACAAGAATCCAGAAAATTTCAAAAAGCCGATGTCTGCAATCGCAAGCAAATACGGTAACGGTTCAAAGCCAATTATTATGACCGAATTTTGCACGATGGCAGAAAACGGCAAAGAAGATTATATGGTAGGTCTTGCGCATATTATGCAAGTGGGATTTACTTCGGGTAAATTGAACGCTTACATCGCGTGGGAACTGATGTGGGGCGAAGGAAAAGGTCAGCTCATCGGCGTTTGCGCAAAAGGTTGGGGCAATTGCGAAGAAGATAAAATCGTAATTTCTCCGGAATATCATGCGGTGCGTCATTATTCGAAATTTGTCAATCCTGGTTGGAAAGTAATTTCTGCAGCCGCTGACGATGCCGATTTGAAAACAGTCGCCTTTGCAAATCCCGCGGGCGATTCTATTTCGATTATCGTCATCAACACGGGCGATAAATCCATTCAATTAACGAATCCCGAAATTTCGGGAATGGGCCTTGTAAACGCAGTTCAATCAAAAGAAAATGGCTTTAAGAGCAAATCCATTAGCAAATTATCTTGCACCATTTTACCCGCAAGATCGATTACCACTCTCGTCTATGTAAAAGGTTCATTTGTTCTTCCCACAGAAATGTGCAAAGACGAAACGACAGACCCGAATTATGTAGAGCCGACAGCTGCCGATACTTTAGTCATCGTCGATTACAGCAAAACAAATTCTGCGGACGGTTGGAGCGCCGAAAAAACATTGACCGCTCCTACTTACGAAACCAAAACAATTGACGGCGTTTCGAGTTATGTGAAAGTGAATCTCGCCGGCTGCGATCAAAGCGATGAATCTTGCGGATACCAGCACGCATTCTATAAATTGACTTCGGAACAAGCAGAAACTTTTGCAAAATGTTCTGAATTGAGTATCACGATGCACAGCGCAGACGATACGACCGCATACATTAACGTCGGCGGTGCGGGCGGTTCTGAATGGGTCGATTATAAATACGGCGTTCAAGCAGGAAGCACTTCTTGGGTAACGTCATCGATTTCCCTTGAAAAAGAAGCGAGCACCGGTTCGAATCAGCTGAAATTTAACAGCAACGCTTCGGGATTTTACGTTTCGAAAATCGTTGCAACGGGATGCGCTTCAAGTGCAATTCCTTTGCAGAAAAATTTCCGCAAAGCGGCGAACGGAATTTCGAAAATTTACGATGTTCACGGTCGTTTAATGTGGACCGGAAAACTTTCGGAAGCAGAACTTTCGGGCAAAGAATTACATTTGCAAAATTTACCCGCCGGAATTTACCTCATCCGAAACGGCGCAAAAACAATTTCAGCGATTAAACGATAAAATGAAACAAGCGCGCCTGCGGCGCGCTTGTTCGTGAGAATTTAAAATTGAAAGAACCGCTTTCGCGGTTCTTTTTTTATAAGGATTTAATTTCGTTGATGGAAAGGCCGGTGACCTTTGCAATGGTCTCAATCGGGAAACCTTCTTTCAGAAAGCCTTTGGCAAGGGAATACTTTTCTTCTGCGCGACCTTTGGCTTCACCTTTTCCTTCTGCGGCATTGACCATCGCCACGACGCGTTGTGCGCGGATGTATTCAAT
>NZ_QGHD01000026.1 GCF_003148885.1 Hallerella porci
GGGAAATATGTTCACCGGATTTTTGGAAATGACATTTCCCAGGGGAAATATGTTCACCGGATTTTTGGAAATGACATTTCCCAGGGGAAATATGTCCGCTAGATTTTAAGAATGAGATTTTGCGTTCCAGATTTGCCCAAAAATTTTCAAACGGACAAATTTTGAAGCAAAATAAAGTCAAAAATTTTGAATTCAAAAATTTCGTGCGAAATCTTCAAAAATTTACACCTTAACCTTCGCGCTTTCCCCTGCGGCGAAGCCACCCCAACATTCCTCACTCCTAATTCCTAATTTCTCATTTTTCCCCTCCCCTCTCTTGCTCAAAAATTGTGTATTTTTTAGCTAGCGTCGCGTGACGCTCTAACAAAAGGTCGCAATTATGCAAGTCGATTTGAATACTGTTGATTGGAAGACGCTCCCGTTCGGTTATTACGATACCGATTACAACGTCCGTTGCTACTACCGCAATGGTCAATGGGGAAAGATTGAAGTCTCTTCTTCCAAAGACATTAGCATTCATATGGCCGCTACTTGCTTGCATTATGGTCAAGAAGGTTTTGAAGGACTGAAGGCTTACACAGGCAAAGACGGCAAAGTCCGCGTTTTCCGCGTTGAAGAAAACGCAAAGCGCATGCAGAACACCGCAAATCGTGTTCTGATGGCAGTACCACCCGTAGAACTCTTCCGCGAAATGGTTTACACCGTCGTCAAAGCTAATAAGCGTTTTGTTCCGCCTTATGGCTACGGCGCAACCCTTTACATTCGCCCGCTCCTCATCGGGATGAGCCCCGAAGTCGGCGTGAAGCCCTCGGACGAATATCTGCTTTTGATGTTTGTGACTCCGGTGGGACCGTATTTCAAAGACGGATTTAAGCCGGTGGACATGATGCTCTGCCGTAACTTTGACCGCGCTGCTCCGCAAGGAACTGGCACCGTGAAAGTCGGCGGAAACTATGCGGCAAGTTTGCTTTCTCTCGCCGAAGCAAAGAAGCTCGGTTACGCAAGCACGATTTACCTCGACGCCAAAGAAAAGAAGTACATTGATGAATGCGGTCCAGCAAACTTCTTCGGAATTAAAGGCAAGACCTACGTAACGCCGAAGTCCGAATCGATTCTTCCTTCGATCACGAACAAGAGCCTGCAGCAATTAGCAGAATACTTGGGCTACACCGTTGAACGCCGTCAAGTTCCGTTCGAGGAACTCGCGGAATTTAGCGAAACCGCAGAATGCGGAACCGCAGCCGTGATTACCCCGATTAAGAAAATCGTGGATCCCGTGGCAAACAAAACGTTTACCTACGGCGACGGCAAGAATCCGGGTCCGGTTTGCACGCAGCTTTTCAACACCTATACGGAAATTCAATTCGGCGAACGTCCGGATCCGTTTGGATGGACTGAAGTCATCGATCTCTAATCGATTTTGGTAAATGAAAAAACTCCCCAAGCTTGGGGAGTTTTTTTTCATTTTCACGATAAAACGGCAATTCTCTTTTACGAGAAGAGCATTACTTTTGTCATGCGGGTGCCGTCCATTTTGAGAACGCGGAATTTGTGCCCGTCGAGAGTTACTTCGGCACCTGCCGAGGGAATCGTTCCGAGTTGTGCGAGAATCAAACCGGAAACCGTTTCGACGTGAATGTCTTCGGGCTCTTGTAATTCAATTCCCGTGGCATCTTCAAAATCCGAAAGCGTAATGAGCGGATTGAAAATATAACGGCCGTCTTTTAATTTTTGAATCATCGCATCGTCTTCTAAATCATCTTCGTCTTTGATTTCTCCGACGATTTCTTCGACAATATCTTCGACGGTAACAAGGCCTGCGACGCCGCCGTATTCATCGACAACGATAGCTAACTGATTTCCGTTTTCGCGGAGTTCGCGCAAAAGGTCATCGATTTGTTTTTGCTGCGGCACAAAGACGACGGGATTTACGAGAGATTGCAAATCGAAATTTTCTTTTCCGTGTTCCGTGTACCATTCCAAAAAATCCCGCGCCGAGAGAACGCCGACGATGTTATCAATCGATTCGCGGTAAACGGGAACGCGAGAATGGCGTTCTTCATTTAACACTTGAATGGTTTCTTCGAGAGTCGAAGTCACATCGAGAGAAACCATATCGACGCGAGGCGTCATAATTTCGCGGACTGGAGTTTCCACAAAATCAAAAATGTTGAGCACCATTTGACGTTCGTCTTCATCTAACGCATCGTCATCGTCTTCGGAAACATCGGAGCGAAGCGCGTCGCGTTTATCTTCCGAAAGAAAACTGAGCTTTGAATCGTAGCCCAACGCCTTGTGCACATTTAAATACAAACGATTCGCAATTTTTGCTTCGAGCACAAACGGAATCCGCAGATATTTATAAATCGGGAGAAGAATGTGCGAAAGTGTTTCGGGTTTGATTGCGCCGAACATATTCGGAATTAAATAGACGACGCAATATTCCACGATAGCGGCGAGAATTGTATAAACGATAAGCCCGAGACGCGGACGTCCATAAAATCCTTGCGTGAGAAAATACGCGGCGACAAATCCCAAAACGCCGGCGAGTAAATTCAAAAATGTCCGCGCAATGGAAATGGATTCGTTGAATCCATGCGCATCGACGTATGCGTTTACGCGATTCACCAATTTTTCATTTTCTTCGTTATCGGTTGTTACCGAAAGCGCTAAAAAGACAATTTTAATGAGAGAAAAAAGTCCCGCGAGAACGACGCAAATAATTGCGAGAACAACAAAAGGGGTGACGTCTTGAATCCAAGAAAATATCGGCATTAGCGATTTTTCCCCTTGCCCGCATTGTAAATATCCACGCCCAAAATTTCGCGTTCGCGGCGGCGCATCACGGTGCGTTCGGGAACAGTGTGATGATCATAACCTGAAAGATGTAAAATGCCGTGGACAATCATGCGCTTCAATTCTTGATAAAAGGAATTGCCAAATTTCGGCGCTTGACGCTTGACCTGATCTTTTGCAATGTAAATTTCACCGAGCAGATAATCTTCGTGCCATTCAAAGCTTAAAACATCTGTGACTTTATCCAATTTACGATAGGCCGCATTGAGTTCGCGGACTGTCTTATCGGAACAGATGATAATATTGACATTTTCTGGATGATTTTCTTCGATGAGAATTTTTCGGGCTAGCGGCTCTAGACGCGCTTTCCACGGAAAAGTTTCTTTTTCATCTTCGGAAAGAAAATTGACTTGAAAGTCAGGTAATCGAGGTTCCTTCTTCATATTAGAGTTCGTACCACTTATTTAAAATGGCGATCATCGCCTTCGCTTGTTCCTTGCTCGAAATGTTGAATTTACTTCTTTGCTTGAGCACGCCTTGCTGCTTTTGATAACGGCGAACAGAAACTTTCGGTTCTCCAAATTCACCGGTTTTTGCATTCTTTTCTTGATACAAAAACATAATCGTGGACCAAGCGCCTTTGCTCAAATATTCCTTGGCAAGTTCCTTGATGACAACTTCACCGGTTTCTTCGTCGGTAAATTCGATGGTCGGTTCTGTGTTTTCTGTATCCATAATCACCTCGTAAAAATTATTCAGTCCAAACAAAAGATAAAAAACGTATATTCCAAAGGACAGATTTCCGCCTTGAAGGAGGTCATTTTGAAACATTTCCGCGTTCTTCTTTCAACTCTTCTCGCAAGTAGTTTTTTCTTCGTTCCCGCATGGGCTGCAAATTCCGCAGGTTCTATCGGTAAAGTGCGTTACATTCTCGGCGAAGTCACCGTGCAAAAGAAAGCGAAATCGAATTGGAATCCGTTGCGCGTCGGTTTAAAAGTCCGCGAAAACGATGTGATTCGCACTCTCGTCGAAAGCGAAGCGGGCATCGCTCTTTCGGATGGAAGTTTGATTACGATTGAAGAAAATACGACGATTCAATTTGAAACCGCTGTAGAAAATCAATCGAAAACGGTGAATATTCAATCTGGCCGCGTTTTCTTCGATGTGCAAAAACAAAAAGAAGGCAGCCAATTTCAATTCAAAACCGGAACGGCAACCGCTGCGATTCGCGGGACGAACGGCTTCGTCGAAAGCGGTTCCGATGGCATTATCGTTTCCTTGGAATCGGGGAAAATGATTGTGACCGATGCCAAAGGGAAAGAGCTCGAAGTGAACGGCGGCGAAACTTTGGTGCAAGATCAATCAAAAGGTTTGCAAAAATTTAAAACGCCAAGTTCGGGCTCTAAAAAGTTGGCAAAAGAAATTTCGGCAGAGAAAAAATCTCATTCTTTGAAAGTGGAAAATTTGGAAAAGCGCGCCCGCGAATTAGACGAAAAAAATGCGAAGGCTGCGGACTCTTTGGCGAAAGCAAAACCGTGCGAATTTGAAGCGCTCCCGCAGAAAATTTCGGCAACCGAAATCAAGGTGAACGGCAAATGCGCAGCAAATGTCCAAGTGAGCATAAACAGTTTGGAGGTTCCTCTCACAAACGGAAAATTGAGCGCGCCTGTTTCTTGGGAAAAAGATTCTTACGGCACAAAACGCATCCGCGTCAAATGCAAACGCGGCGAAGCCGAAACACTTTGCTTGGAAGCTTTCATCGAATATGTGAAGCCAACGACAAATGATGACAGCGCATTTATCCGCATTCAAAAAAGCTCTCCGATTTCGATGAACGGCACAAGCGGTTTAACAATTCAAGGCGAATTTTTCAGCGAAGATCCAAATGCGACGATTACCGTAAAAGTCGGCAAATCCGAATCCGAAAATTTGAATTCGAAAAATGCGAACGGACGATTCAGCGTTACATTTGCACCGAACGATCCGAATTTGAATTGGGATGAAAAATCTGCGATTGTCACTTTAAAATCGGCAAAAAAAGTGTTGACAGATTCTGTCGCCATTCAATTCCCGCCGAAAATTCGCATTACCGGTTCCGATGCGAATCAATGCACATTCCAATTTAGTTTGACAGGAACGAACGGCAAAAAAATCCGCGTAGAAGAATCAGTCGACGGCATCCCCACTTCGAAAGCTGTTTTCGAAGCCGATGTGCCGCAGGCCAGTTTCCCCATGCTTCCGGGCAGACACGTTTACAAAATTTTTGCGAAAGACGAAAACGATAGTCAGTCCGAAGCGACAGAAACATTTACTTGTAAACAATAAAGTCGCGGATTTTCTAAATTGCAGGCGATGTTAAACGCCTACCATTTCCGCGAACTTTCTCTCCCTCTGCAAAAAAAGGGCGAAGTGGCAAACGCTCTCGCCCACGCATTAAATTTACGCGAAGACGAAATTTTCAATTTGGAAGTTGAACGTTTTGCGCTCGATAGCCGCAAGCGCAGCGCTCCGCATTGGAGTTATAATGTGCGCTTTGAAACGGCGAAAAAACTTTCGCCGTCGCATTGGCTTGTTCCCGCGACCGAAAAAGCGGAAACTCTCGATTCGGATGTTTTCAAAAATTCTATTCCGCTTTCAAAAAATGCGCACGTCGTCGGCGCAGGGCCTTCGGGACTTTGGGCGGCGCTTTCCCTTGCCCGCAAAGGTTTTTCCGTGGACTTGTATGAGCAAGGCTCCCCTGTCGAAGAACGCTTTCAAGACATTCACCGTTTTTTTGCAGACCGCAAATTTAATCCGCATTCCAATATTCTTTTTGGCGAAGGTGGCGCAGGCGCTTATTCCGATGGAAAATTGAACACGCGGACACGCAATGTATTTTCTAGCGCTGTTCTCGCCGACATGGTTCATTTTGGCGTTTCCAAAGATGTGCTGACATTTGCAAAGCCGCATATCGGAACGGATCGTTTAGTGCTTTTGCTTCGGGCACTGCGCGCAGAATTTTTATCGCTCGACGGACGCATTCATTTTCATACGGCTCTCGAAGATTTAGAAATTTCAAACAGTTCCATTTCGCGAGCAAAATTTAACGGCGAATGGAAAGCTATCGACAATTTAATTTTAGCGCCCGGGCATTCGGCGCGGGCCATTTACGAGTTGCTCTACGAACGCGGCGTCACTCTCGAAAGCAAAGCGTTTGCGCTCGGCGTCCGCGTGGAACATCCGCAAAGTTTAATCAATTTACGACAGCTCGGTCCGAATGTCAACACCGAATTAACGGGAGCCGCAGAATATGCGCTCACCGCAAAAACTCTCGGCGGAACATCGGCGGCTTACAGCTTTTGTATGTGCCCCGGCGGCGTTCTCGTTCCCTGCGTTTCGGAAAACGAAACTCTTGCAACAAACGGAATGAGTTACAGCAAGCGCAACGGAAAACTGGCGAACGGCGCTATCGTCGTTCCCATTCCGAAAAGCGATTCTCTTTTTGGCGGTATCGAAATGCAACGCCGTTTTGAAAAAGCCGCCTTTGAACTCGGCGGAAAAAATTACAGTGCACCCGCGCAAACAATCCGCGCTTTTTTGGACGGACACATTGATAGTGCGCTACCGAAGAGCACATTTTCGACGGGAATTGTCGCGGCACCAATCCGCGAAATTTTAGACGAGAATATCTGCGATTCTCTTGCCGATGGATTTGAACAATTTGAACGAAAAATTCCTGGATTCATCGACGAAGGTTTAATCGTTGCGCCCGAAACCCGCACCAGTTCCCCGCTTCGCATTTTGCGAAATCCCGAAACTCTCGAAAGCGTTTCGACCAGCGGACTTTTTGTGCTCGGCGAAGGCGCAGGCTATACCGGCGGCATTGTGACAAGCGCTGCAGACGGCATTAAACTCGCCAATCGCGCAAAACGCATCGGCGACTAAATTTTCTACATTTGCCTTTATGATTACTCGCGTTATCGACCGCAATTTTGCCAATATGCGACTAGATCGCTTTTTACGTCAAGCGTTTCCGAATGAACCGCTCTCGACATTTTTTGCCATTCTGCGCAAGAAGAAAGTCCGCGTCAACGGCGTCCACGCCAAAGCCCCGCAAATTCTTCTCGAAGGCGATACCGTCGATATTTACGAAAATTTCAAAAGCGTTCCCGCGGGCGATTCCATTACCCCGACAAAAAAATCTTGGGGAACTTCTCCCGAATTTGCAGACCGCAATTTTGTGAAAGAAAATTTAGTCATCGCTCTCGAAAAAGAAGACTTCGTCGTCCTCGATAAACCTTCGGGAATTGCAAGCCAACCGGGAACCGGAACGCGGAAAGGCGAAAGTCTCGTCGAAATGCTTTGGCAATGGGGCAAAGATCAACAGTTAGATTTTAAGCCAACTCTTGCGCACCGCTTAGACGAAGAAACTTCGGGCCTAATTATCGCAGCGCTTCACGGCGACACTCTCCGCGATTTAACGCGACTTCTCCGCGAACATAAAATTCAAAAGACTTACATCGCACTCATCAAAGGCAATTTGAAAAAAGACGCGGGCACGATTAACGCTTCTCTCGAACGCACCGATTCGAAAGCGGGCTCCAAGATGAAAGCCGGCACAGAAAGCGGAAAAAAATCCGTGACGCATTACGTCGTGCAACAACATTTAAACGGCTACGATTTAGTCAAAGTCAATTTGGAAACGGGACGCATGCACCAAATCCGTGCGCACTTTGAAAGTATCGGGCACCCGCTTCTCGGCGACACTCGCTACGGCGACTTTGAACTCAACCGCGAATTCAAAAAGGAATTTGGTTTGAAGCGCCTCTTTTTGCACAGCACACGTTTGGAATTTGATTGGCAAGGAAAGCGCATTATCGTCGATTCCGCGCTTCCGAAAGAACTCCGCGATGTGGTGAAAGCGTTGAAGAAAAAATAATTTTTTAGATTTAGCTAACTTTCTAACATTCAAAAATAAGGAAAACTCATGCCTATTGCAGCAAACACAAAAGTCGCCATCCATTACACTCTTACCGACGACGACGGAAAAGTCATCGATTCTTCCGCAGGCAAAGACCCGCTGAATTACATTCAAGGTCAAGGCATGATCGTGGTCGGTCTTGAAAAAGCGATGCTCGGCAAAGAAGTCGGCGATAAATTTAATGTCGACGTGATTCCGTCCGAAGGCTACGGCGAATACAACGAAGAATTGGTTCGTCCGATTCCGAAGTCTGCATTCCAAGCCGAAAAAATTGAACCGGGAATGACTTTTTACGCGAACACTCCCGCAGGTCCGATTCCTTTAACCGTTTCCCGCGTCGAAGACGAAAATGTGATTATCGATATGAATCACGAACTCGCCGGAAAAACTCTCCATTTTGCCATCGAAGTCGTGAGCGCAGAACCGCTTTCGGCAGAAGAACTCAAAGCGATGGAAGAACATGCGCATCATTGCTGCTGCGGTAAGCACGAAGATGGCGAAGGCGAATGCTGCGGGAAGCATGAACACGGCGATGGCGAATGCTGCGGTAAGCACGAACACGGCGATGGCGAATGCTGTGGAAAGCATGAACACGGCGATGGCGAATGCTGCGGTAAGCACGAAGATGGTGAATGCTGCTGCAAAGACAAGTAAATTCTCTCGCAGATTTGAAACCGCAAACCGCGCCCGTTCGGGCGCGGTTTCATTTTATAGTTTGAAAATTTTGCAGAAAATTTTTGAAAAAATTTATTCTTTCTTCAATTCAATTTGCGCTAAAACTTTTCCCGTATCCAAATGAAGAACTTGAAATTTTCCCGATTCGTAAAATCCGAATGTCGGCGGATTTCCGCCTTTGGGAAGTGAAATGGAACCGGGATTGAGCAAATAAACGCCGTCTTGATTTTGCGTCGCGGTAAAGATGTGCGTGTGCCCCGAGAAATATGCTTCGGCTTTGTAATGCAAGAAAAATTCCGGCGGAAATAAATGACCGTGCGACATAAACAATCGCATTTCGTTATCGTAAATCATGCTCGAATCCGAAAGGCACGGAAATTCTAACATCATTTGATCGACTTCGGCATCGCAATTTCCGCGGACTGCAACGATTTTATCTTTGAAAGAATTTAAGAGTTTTGCAACTCCTGCGGGATCGTGTCCGCCGGGAAGCGGATTCCGCGGACCGTGATACAGCAAATCGCCGAGAAGGAAAATGGATTGGCAATGCAATTTTTCAAAATAATTCAGCGCTTTTTCTGTCGCTTGCGATGAACCGTGAATGTCCGAGATGACAAGTGCCCGCATATTCATCCTTAAGTTTGATCGTTTAACCGCGTCACGCAACCGCCGAGTTTCGCAATTTTCGCTTCGAAATCTTCGTAGCCGCGATCGAGATGATAAATGCGGCTGACGCGCGTTTCTCCGTCGGCGACAAGTCCTGCGATGACCAAAGCCGCAGCAGCTCGCAAATCCGAAGCCATGACCGGAGCGCCTTGCAATTTTTCGACGCCTTTAATCGTTGCGGTATTCGCTTCGAGAGAAATGTTTGCGCCCAAGCGATTGAGTTCTGCGACATGCTTAAAGCGATCAAGGTAAACGGTATCGCGGATTTTGCTTTCGCCCGGAACCGTTGCAAGGACAGCCATTAACGGTGCCTGCAAATCCGTCGGGAATCCCGGATACGGAACTGCTTCGACGTGAACCGGTTTTAAATCGCGGCTTCCCGCATCGACTTCTGCCCAATCATTTCCCGTGTGAACGATGCAGCCCATTTCTTCAAAAATATCCAAGAGCGCTTTAATATGCTCCGGATTGCAATGCGTCGCTTTGACCTTTCCGCGCGAAATAACTGCGCCACAAAGGAATGAGCCCGCTTCAATCCGATCGGGAATCGTTTCGCTAAATCCCGGATGCATTTCGGGGACGCCGTGCACCACAAGAGAACGCGTGCCTTTGCCTTCGATTTTTGCGCCCATGCTCAAAAGTAAATCGATGAGAGAATCGATTTCCGGTTCAATCGCTGCGTTTTCGAGAACGCTTGTGCCCTTGGCAAGTGTCGCTGCCATGAGAACATTTACCGTAGCGCCCACCGACGAAATCGGGAAACGGAAATTTCCACCGGGAAGTGGTCCGTCCGAAGTCGCTTCGACATAACCGTGCGTCACTTCAATTTTTGCGCCAAGCGCTTCTAAACCTTTCAAGTGCAAATCGACAGGCCGCGGACCCCAAGCGCATCCGCCCGGAAGAGAAACGCGGCAACGTCCAAAGCGAGCGACGAGAGGCCCTAACACATAAAAACTTGCGCGCATTGTGCTCACGAGTTCATACGGAGCTTCTAAATGATTTGCGCCATGTGTATCGACTTTAAATTCGTGTGCACCGCCATCGATGCGGCATCCGATAATGCGAAGCACATTCGACATCGTTTTCGTATCGCGGAGATATGGGACATTCGTCAAAGTCGTAACACCGTCTGCGAGCATCGCCGCAGTCATCGTGGCAAGAACTGCATTCTTTGCGCCCGAAATTTCAACTTCACCCGAAAGCGGTTTTCCTGTGGGAGAAATGGAAAAGTAATCCATACAAATTAACCTTTTGAATTTTGATTGTTTTCCGCTGTATCTTTATGCACCCGAACGACGAAAGTTTTTGCAAAAAAATCGTGCAGAGTTCGCTTGCGAGGATCGATTATCGCTAAGATGTAGCCGATGCCGTAAAAGATGAGAGTCGCTTGCGTGAGCAAACTCAGCGCATACCGAATTATCGCACCCGACAATTTGAGAGGTTCACCATTTGCCCGTTCAATTTTCAAACGCAAAAGCATTTTCCCCGGCGTCGCAGAAAACGCAGCCGTAAAACCGATGAAATAAATCGTCTGAATGATAAACCATAAAATGCAAAGTTCCGACATTCCCGGAAGATTCATAAATTCTTCGGAAACTCCTACGACAGTCGGATCTGCGGAATATGTCTCGATAAAAGCATTCGCCGCTTGCATCGTCGCGTTCAAATCGAATAAAGAAAGCCAATCTAAAATGTGCGTTGTGAGTTCCCAGCAAACGGTGATAATCACCCAATCGATGAGAAGCGCAAGCCCGCGAATCCAAAATCCCGCTGGCGTTTTTTTACGACTTTCTTCAACGCGTTCTTGGAGAATTGCGTTAATCGTTTCTTGAAGCAAACGATCGTTTTCCGCTTCGGCGAGCGCGGATTTTTCGAGTGCATCTTTCCACGAAATCCAATTTTCTAAACCTTTGTGCCAAACCAATGTAGTTTCGCAAATTTTATTTTGCTCTTGAAGGGCTTGCAAATCGGCAAAGCTCACCGGTCCTTGCCTGCGGTCGCCTTCTAGAATGCTTTCATCGATGTAAAACCAATTCATAAGTTAGCCTCAAATCTATAAAAAAGCTAACTTGCGCACCATGAATACATTTCAAATCGGCCAACGTTATCTCAGCGAACAAGAACCTGAACTCGGTGTAGGTCGGGTTCAACAAATCGAATTTAAAAATGTCACGATAGAATTTCCCGCGGTCAAACAAACCCGCATTTATCGGACAACTTCTGCGCCGATTAAGCGTTACCTTTTAGCCGTCGGCGAAAATGCAAAAAACGAAAAAGGCGTGAGCTTCGCCGTCGAAAATATTCGCATGGAAAATGGCCTCGCCATTTACTTGGGACGCGGTGGCCGAGAAATGAAAGAATCGGATTTGACGTCGAAAGCTTCTCCGCGCGCATCGGATATTTTTTCGCAACTGATCCGCGGCAACTGCGCCGAAAACAAAGAATTTGTGCGTCGGGAAACGGCGACAGAACTTTCGTGCGAATGGCAAAATTCTCCAGTCCGCGGCATGATTGGTCCGCGCGTCAATTTGATTCCGCATCAATATTATCTCTGCAAACGCGCGTGCTCGTCGAGCACGCTTCCGCGCTTAATGCTCGCTGACGAAGTCGGTCTCGGCAAAACAATTGAAGCCGGTATGATTTGGCATTCGCTTTACAGCAGCGGACGCATCACGCGAACAATCATTCTCGTTCCCGAATCGTTAAAGCACCAATGGATGGCAGAAATGTATCGGCGCTTTAATCACGTTTTCACTCTCATCGATGAAGGATTTATCCGCGGACTCATGAGTTCTTATTCCGATGTGAGCGAGATGCCGAATCCATTTGAACAAGAAAATAATGTCATCTGCACTTTGGAATTTGTGCGGAACCAGCCCGCAGTTTTACAAGACTTTTTGCGCACGTCTTGGGATTTAGCAATCGTCGATGAAGCGCACCATTTAATTTGCGAAGATGATTTTGTGAGTCTCGAATATCGCGCCGTTAACGAACTCGCAAAAAATACGAAAGGCCTTTTGCTCCTGACCGGAACGCCGCTTCAACTGCAACCGGAATCGCATTTTAACCGTTTAAAAATGCTCGATCCCGTACGCTTTAACGATTACCAAGAATTTTTGAAAAACGAAGAATCGTATCGCAAAATTGTGCGCGATCTTTCGAAGCTCCCCATCGATTCGGATAAGCCGATGACTTGGGACGATTTAAATAATGCGCTTCCCAAAAATTCTCCGATTCACGAATGGCTTTCGAAAGAAAATTCCCGCGAAATGACTGCGGGCGAATGGGTGCGCCGCATTGTCGATGCTCTCGGCACCGGTTCTGTCGTTTTCCGCAACACGCGAAAAAGCGTCGGCGGATTCCCCGAAAGAAAACTTTTCCCCGTCGAATTAACTCCCGATTTAGAATACCGCGATTGGGTACAAAAAGCGAGCGATGCCGATCCCGATCATTCTTGCGATATTTTATCCGAAGGCCTTTTGATTACAAAGTACAGCAACACGTGGAAAAAGGACGAACGCATTCCGTGGCTGCTCGAATTTTTGAAAGAACACAGTCACGATAAAGTGCTTCTCATTTGCGAACATCCCGATGTGGTAAACGCACTCGCATTCGTTCTCACCGAAGCGGTTGGCGAAAAAGCTTTCGTCACTTTTACCGAAGACATGTCCATTCTCGCCCGCGACCGCGCTGCAGCAAACTTTGCCGACGAAAAAGGACCGATGCTTATGATTTCTTCGGAAATCGGATCCGAAGGCCGCAACTTTCAATTTAGCCACGACTTAATTCTCTTCGATTTGCCTTTGGACGCATCTCTTGTCGAACAACGCATCGGACGTTTGGATCGCATTGGACAAACCGAAGCGATTCGCATTCACGTTCCTTATGTGAAAGGAACTGCGCAAGAAGTCATCTATCGTTGGTATCACGAAGGCATCGGTTCACCGCTGATGAGCGGCGGCGAGCTCTTCCTCAAATACACCGAAGATTTAATGGCAGCGATGTCCGAGCCAAAAGAAAAATTTGCGGAATTTATGGAAAAGACAATTCCGCAAGTGCGAAAAGACAGCGAAGTTATGCGCAAAAATATTGAAAAAGGCCGCGATAAATTATTGGAATATAATTCTCGCGATCCGCAAGTTTCCAAAGAAATCACCGACGAAATTCGTCGCGAAGATGCCGATGAACGTTTGCAATCGTTAATGATTGAAACATTAACCAATGCCGGTGTCGAAGTGGAAAAAGGAAACGTCCCGACAAGTCTTGTCTTTAGCGCAGGTCCGCAAGTTGAAGCTGGATCCATTCCTGGAATGCCGACGTCGACTCTCCTTTCGCAAACCGAATCGCAAAGCAAGAAAACCGAAGACGAAAAAGCCGCAGCCAATGCGGGCGCTCTCACCGGAACCTTCGATAGAACCGTCGCCATGGTGCACGATGAAATCGCATTCCTCAGCATTGAACATCCGTTAGCGCAAGGCGTCTTAGACATGGCAACCGCCGCCGGGAAAGGCATTACCGCTTGCGTGATTTGGGATGACGCGGGTTCCAAAAATATGATGATGCAATACAACTTCGTCGTAGAGCCGTCAATTCCTGCGGCTTGGGGACTCGCCGATATCGCAGGTCCCAAGATGATTCGCGTCTTAATTGATTCTCAAGGAAATGATTGTTCGGATCGTTTAAACGATGCAGATCACGGGAAAATGCGCAACGCGAATGTTCCGCAAAAAGTTCCTGCGGTCACAGCAACTCTCCGCTATTTTGCAAGCACAGGCCACGCTCTCGCCAAGCGCATCGCCACGCAAAAAATGGAAGCCTACGCAAATGACTCGGCGAAAAAAGTGGAAGAACGCTCCGAACGCGAATATCAGCGGATGAATCATTTATTCGCTCTCCGCGGACAATCGCAAAACAATCCGATTTTGGATACACTCCGCAAAAATATCGCGACCCGCAAAAAGGCAGCGCAAACGCCACAAATCCGTTTGGATTCCATCCGACTTTTAGTGTGCCGTTAATTTGTATAGGTTAATTTGTAGGTAACAAAATGAGTGAATTAAGAAAGAACATTCTCGGCGAAGCGAAACGCATCGTCATCAAAATCGGCTCTCGCATTTTAGTCGATTCCGAACGCGGCGGCGTCCGCACCAAATTTATTCAGCGTCTCGCCCACTCCGTTTCCAAACTATTAGAAGACGGTAAAGAAGTTATCATCGTCACAAGTGGCGCAGTCGGAACCGGCATGGCAATTCTCGGCTACGATGAAAAGCCAAAGAACACCGCCGAAAAACAAGCGTGCGCAGCAGTGGGTCAAATCGATCTCATGTATGTTTACCGCGAAATGTTCCTCGGCAACGGATTTTCGGTCGGGCAAATTTTACTTTCAGCAGACGACTTTCGCAATCGCACCCGTTACCGCAATTTGCAAAACACACTCAACACGATGATAGCGAAGCGCATTGTACCGCTCATCAACGAGAATGATTCTCTCGCCTTAAAAGAATTAAATGCGATTGGCGATAACGATAAACTTTCTAGCGATGTAGCGCTCTTCTTCGACGCCGATTTGCTCATCATCTTCACCGATGAAGATGGACTTTTCGATGACAATCCGAAGAAAAATCCCAACGCTCGATTACTCCGATTTGTTCCCGAAATCACGCCCGAAATTTTAGCGCTCACCGGAAAACCCGGCGAAGCCGGCTCTGCAGTAAGCACCGGCGGCATGCGATCCAAAATAGAATCCATTCGGGCAGTTGCCCGCAGCGGTTGCAACGCTTTCCTCGCCAACGGCGCAAAAGTCCTCCCCGACGAAATTATCTACGGCGATGCGATTGGCACCCTTTTCATCGGCAACCATAAAAAACTCGGCAGCCGCAGACGTTGGCTTTCTTTTGTGAGTACGCCGAGCGGAAAAGTTATCGTGGACGATGGCTGCGTTTCGGCTCTGCGAAAAAAACATTCAAGCCTTCTCCCCGTCGGTGTAATCGCGGTGCAAAAAAATTTCAAAGTCGGCGATTTAATCGAAGTCCTTTCGAGTTCGGGAGAACGCATTGCCCGCGGTATCGCCCAAATTGACAGCGCCAATTTAACACTCGTCCTTCACAAAAAATCTTCCGAAGTGCAATCCATCTTAGGGAAAGAAATTCCCGAGGAAGTCATTCACAAGAATAATTTAGTCGTCTTTTAACGCAAAACGCAAAGGCAAAACTTTGCGTTTTTCTTAGAAATTTACAGCAAAAAGGCTCGCCGTTGGCGAGCCTTTTTTAAGCTTCATCGCTTACGCTTATTCCTTTCCGTAAACCTTTTCCGCATACGAAACGGTAGCGCCGAGATATTCGCGATTCATCTTAGCGATGTAATCCACGGTGATACCCTTCGGGCAAGCCGCCTGGCATTCGTAAAGGTTCGTGCAGTTGCCGAAGCCTTCTTTGTCCATCTGAGCGACCATCGCGAGAACGCGCTTCTTCGCTTCAACCTTGCCCTGCGGCAAGTAAGAAAGATGGCTGACCTTTGCCGAAACAAAGAGCATTGCAGAAGAGTTCTTACAAGCAGCGACGCAAGCACCGCAGCCAATGCAAGCTGCAGCATCAAATGCGCGGTCTGCTTTGTCTTTCGGAACTGGAATCGATGCAGCTTCCGGAGCAGCACCCGTATTCACGCTCACAAATCCGCCCGCTTGAATAATGCGGTCGAAAGCGCTACGGTTCACAACGCAGTCCTTGATCACCGGGAAAGCCGAAGCACGCCACGGTTCAATCACAATGGTATCGCCATCTTTGAACTTACGCATGTGCAACTGGCAAGTGGTAATCGCATGGTCAGGACCGTGCGGCATCCCGTTAATCACCAAAGAGCACATACCGCAAATACCTTCGCGGCAGTCGTGGTCAAAAGCAAAGCCTTCTTTGCCCTGCTTCATTTCACGGTCATTGACGATATCGAGCATTTCCAAGAAAGACATATCCGGAGAAATGCCGTCGATTTTAACAGTTTCGAATTGACCTTTGGTCTTAGCGTCCTTCTGACGCCAAATTTTGAGAGTCAAATGCATATTGTCGCTCATTATTTGTAACTCCGCGTCACGAGGTGAACATTTTCAAATGTGAGAGGTTCCTTGGAAAGTTCCGGAAGTTGTCCGTCGCCCTTATATTCCCAAGCACCGACATAGCAGAAGTGTTCATCGTCGCGCAATGCTTCGCCTTCTGCAGTCTGATGTTCTTCACGGAAGTGACCACCGCAAGATTCTTCACGATGCAAAGCGTCGCGAGTGAGGAGTTCCGCAAATTCGAGGAAGTCCGCCACGTGGCCCGCATTTTCCAAATTCTGGTTGAAGTCGCCTTCGGCACCGAGAACATTGGCATTTTCCCAGAAGTCCGCGCGGATTTCCGGAATGCGTTCCAAAGCCTTTTCCAAGCCAGCTTTGTTACGACCCATGCCGACATATTCCCACATCACGTGTCCGAGTTCGCGATGAATTTCGGAAACATTCTTCTTACCGTGAATGTTCAAAATCTTGTTCAAACGATCCATCGCATTCTTTTCCGCTTCCTTGAAAGCCGGATCCGAAGCGCTCACCTTTTCAAGCTTTGTGCCTGCGAAGTAACCGCCGATGGTGTAAGGAATCACAAAATAACCATCCGAAAGGCCCTGCATCAAAGCCGAAGCACCGAGACGGTTCGCACCGTGATCCGAGAAGTTTGCTTCACCGAGAACGAAGCAACCCGGAATCGTGCTCATCAAGTTGTAGTCCACCCAAAGACCGCCCATCGTATAGTGAGAAGCCGGGTAAATACGCATCGGAACCTTATACGGATCTTCGTCGGTAATCTTTTCATACATCTGGAAAAGGTTGCCGTACTTTGCCGAAACGCCCGCCACGCCCATACGCTTAATCGCATCGGCGAAGTCAAGGTAAACAGCACGCTTCGAAGCGCCCACGCCCATTCCATTGTCGCAGACCATCTTCGCATTACGCGAAGCCACGTCACGCGGAACGAGGTTACCGAAAGACGGATAACGTTCTTCGAGGTAGTAGTAACGTTCGCTTTCCGGAATTTCATTTGCCGGACGAGTATCGCCGACTTTCTTCGGCACCCAAATACGACCGTCGTTACGGAGAGATTCGCTCATCAAAGTGAGCTTCGACTGATGATCGCCAGTGACCGGGATGCAAGTCGGGTGAATTTGTGTGTAGCAAGGGTTCGCAAAGAGAGCGCCCTTCTTGTAAGCCTGCCAAGCCGGGCTCACGTTACAACCCTTCGCATTGGTCGAAAGGTAGAACACGTTGCCGTAGCCGCCAGTTGCCAAGCAAACTGCATCCGCTTCGTAGCTTTCGAGTGCACCGGTAATGAGGTTACGCACCACGATACCGCGAGCCTTACCATCGATGACGACCAAGTCCTGCATATCGCGACGCGGGAAAATCTTCACCGTGCCCTTCGAAACCTGACGCATCAACGCTTGATAAGCGCCGAGGAGAAGCTGCTGACCGGTCTGACCACGAGCGTAGAATGTACGAGAAACCTGCGTACCGCCGAAAGAACGGTTTGCGAGAAGTCCACCGTAATCGCGGCCGAACGGAACGCCCTGAGCCACGCATTGGTCGATGATCAAATTGGAGTTTTCAGCAAGACGGTGCACGTTCGCTTCACGAGCGCGGAAGTCGCCGCCTTTCACTGTATCGTAGAACAAACGGTAAACCGAGTCGCCGTCGTTCGTGTAATTTTTCGCAGCGTTGATACCGCCCTGAGCCGCAATGGAGTGTGCGCGACGCGGAGAATCTTGGTAGCAGAAAGCGAGAACATTGTAACCGAGTTCGCCGAGAGATGCTGCAGCGCTTGCGCCCGCAAGACCGGTACCGACAACGATGACTTTGAATTTACGCTTGTTCGTCGGGTTCACGAGTTTGAGTTCAAACTTGTGGCGGGTCCACTTTTCGGAGATATTTCCGCCAGGAATATGAGCATCTAATTGCATATTAGCGATCTCCTTCTACGCTGTAAGAAACCTGAAATTCGTCTGCGGAAACAGCCCAAGAAATTTTCTTTGCCTTGAGAGCTTCATCTTGAGCTTGCTTCTTTTGTTCCAAAACCTGTTGGTTCTGATGAGCTGCATTGCGGAGCGCTTCTGTTGCCGGCTGATGAGCGATGTAGCAGCTAAAGCCAGCTTCCAAAGCAAAACCGAGAGCGACGACAACGCTATAAACAACGCCGACGAAATCGATAATCGGAGTCCACTTCTGGTGAGCGATACCGAGAGTCTGGAACGCCGAAGCAATTGCGTGGAAAAGATGCATGCCGATAACGAACATGCTCACGAGGTAGAAGACAGTCCAGATCGGGCTTGCGAACATATCGATTGTCGTGAGCCACATATCGCGGATGACTTCGCCCGCTTCGTTTTCATACAAATAATGCACACCGAACTTGAGGGTGAGCAAATGCTGAATCGCAAAACCGAGGATAATGAGACCAGACCAAATCATCGTAAAGCTTGCAAAAGTCTTCTTGCCTTTGCGAGCGTTCACTTCGTAAGCTTCCGGACCACGAGCCTTGCGGTTTTCGAGCTTGAGCTTAATCGCGAGGAAAATGTGGATGAGGAAGATGGCGACAAGACCGATTTCTACGAAGTAGATGATCGGCTTCATCCCGGTGAGGAGCTGCGTGTAAGCATTGTAATGCGCCTGAGCCGCAACTTGGTCCAAGTTGATTAACTGCAGGTTACCGATCATGTGCCCTAAGATAAAGAGCGCAATCGCAGCACCCGAGCAACCCATAATCTGCTTCTTACCAATGGAGGAAGTCAGATATTTGATTATCCATTGCATGAGGTTTGTGTCTCCTTGATTGTGATTTTAATTTGAAAACTTGAAACGCTTAGCCGAGGACTTTGCAAGCCTTTTCAGAAACCGGCGCGTAATCGTAAAGATCTTCTTTCTTGAACCAGAAAGCCACTTCGCGTTCGGCGCTAGCCGGACTATCGGAACTGTGGACGACGTTTTCGGTCATCGACGGGGCGAAGTCATAACGAAGAGTGCCCGGTTCTGCTTTTTCCGGATTTGTCGCACCGTTAATTGCGCGAACTTTTGCGACGGCATTTTCACCAGCGAGAGCAATCATCACCGACGGTCCTTTCGTCATATAGGCTTCGAGTTCGGGGAAGAACGGCTTGTTTACGTGTTCTGCGTAAAAACCGCGAGCTTCTTCCGAAGTCATCTGGTGCAACTTGAGCCCGACGACAGCAAGACGTGCGCTCGTATAACGATCCAAAATGCGACCGATCAGGCCAGACTGGACGCCGTTGGGTTTGATCATAGCAAAAGTCATTTCCATATAGTTACCGCCTTAAATGGTAGTTCAAATATATAAAAAGACGCGCTTTCGCACGCAGTTTTTCCCCACTTCCAAGCGGAAAAATTTTCCCATTTTACGCAAAAAGCCTCGCTTTCGCGAGGCTCTGGAAATTTTCCCGAAAGATTTTCCTTATTGCAAATTCGAAAGATCGCGGACAGCACCCTTATCGGCGCTCGACGCCATCATCGCATAAGCTTGAAGCGCTTTCGACACGACGCGGTCGCGGTGTTCAGGCTTCCAAGCCTTAGCGCCACGCGCTTCCATTTCTTTGCGGCGTTCAGCGAGTTCGGTATCGGTAAGGCCCACGTTAATCGTGCGATTCGGAATATCGATTTCGATGATATCGCCCGTGCGGACAAGTCCGATGTTTCCTTTGCTTGCGGCTTCCGGAGAAGCGTGACCGATAGAAAGTCCGCTCGTTCCGCCCGAGAAACGACCATCGGTTAAGAGAGCGCAGCTCTTGCCCAAATGACGGCTCTTGAGGTAACTTGTCGGATAAAGCATTTCTTGCATTCCCGGACCGCCCTTCGGACCTTCGTAGCGAATCACGACGACGTCGCCCGCTTTCACCTGATTGCCGAGGATTCCGTTCACCGCATCTTCTTGGCTTTCGAAGACAATTGCCGGGCCCGTGAATTTTAAAATCGATTCATCGACGCCCGCGGTTTTCACAATGCAGCCATCGACGGCGAGGTTACCATAAAGAACGGCGAGGCCGCCATCTTTCGAGTAAGCGTGAGCTGCATCGCGGATAGCGCCATTTGCACGGTCCAAATCCAACGAATCGTAATGGAAATTCTGCGAGAATGCGGTAATGCTAAACTTGCCGCCCGGACCTGCGAGATAGCGAGACTTGACTTCTTCCGAAGGATTTTTCATCACATCGTTTTGGTCAATTGCTTCACCGATTGTTTTCGCGTGAACCGTTGCGCAATTCCGATGAATTAAACCCATGCGATCCAATTCAGCGAGGATACCGATAATGCCACCAGCACGGTTAACATTTTCGACGTGAATGTTGTGCACCGTCGGCGCTACTTTACAAATGCAAGGCGTATTGCGAGAAAGTCTGTCGATATCTTTCATCGTAAAATCGACATGTGCTTCTTGAGCGACTGCGAGCAAATGCAAAACGGTATTTGAACTTCCACCCATCGCGATATCCAAGCGCATCGCATTTTCAAAAGCTTCTTTCGATACGATAGAACGCGGCAAAACCGATTCATCATCTTCGTCATAATAGCGGTGGCAAAGTTCCACAATGCGACGGCCAGCGGCTTCAAACAATTTTTTGCGTTCAGCGTTCGTTGCAACAATCGTGCCGTTTCCCGGAAGGCTTAAGCCGATTGCTTCGGTGAGAGAATTCATCGAGTTTGCAGTAAACATGCCCGAGCAGCTTCCGCAAGTGGGGCACGCGGATTTTTCAATCGCTGCCGATTCTTCGTCCGTCACCGAATTATCCGCCGAATCAATCATCGCATCAATTAAATCCAAAGCGCGATCCGAGCCATCTTTTTGCTTCACATGACCCGCTTCCATCGGACCGCCCGAAACAAAAATCGACGGAATGTTTAAACGCATCGAAGCCATAAGCATTCCCGGCGTCACCTTGTCGCAGTTGCTAATGCAAACAAGACCGTCGGCGCGGTGAGCGTTCGCCATATATTCGACGCTATCAGCGATTAAATCGCGCGAAGGCAAACTGTAAAGCATTCCATCGTGACCCATCGCAATGCCGTCATCGACTGCAATCGTATTCATCTCTTTCGGAATACCGCCGGCTTTACGAATTTCTTCGGCAACGATTTTTCCGACTTCGCGAAGATGTACGTGTCCCGGAACAAATTCGGTGAAGCTATTGACCACGGCAATTACCGGTCTGCCAAATTCTTCGGGCTTTGTGCCAGTCGCAATCCAAAGCGCACGAGCGCCCGCCATTTCGCGGCCTTCAATCGTCTTCTTAGAACGTAAATCTTTCATCGTGTAACCTCTTGTAGATGATGCGAAAATGATAGAAAAAAAGCGCCTTTGGCGCTTTTGCAAATCTTTCAAATATCAAATGTTTTAATCTCTGCGTTGAAAAGCGCAGAGGCCGCAGCGCTTTTCATTCTTAACGAAAAAGGCTCGCCGAAGGCGAGCCTTTTAGATGAACTTTTTGAAATTACTTGGCGCGTTCGACGTAAGAACCGTCGCGAGTGTCCACTTTAATCTTCATGCCTTCTGCGATGAAGAGCGGAATCATCACCTTTGCACCGGTTTCAAGTTCTGCTTCACGGAGAACGTTACCGCTCGTGTTGCCTTGAACTGCCGGAGGAGCAGAAGTAATCGTCATTTCTACGAAGGTCGGCGGAATGACTTCGATAGCCTTTCCATCCCACCAAGTGACCTGAACGGTTGCACCATCCAAGAGCCAAACTTCGGCGCCATTCATGGCTTCCTTCGGGATTTCCATCGTTTCGTTTGTGGTGTTGTCGAGGAAGAACCAAGTTTCACCATCGTTGTAGAGATAAGTCATTTCGGTATAAGTGACTTCGGCTTCTTCAACGGTATCGCCACTCTTCCATGTGCGTTCGAGAGTGCGACCGGTGACTAAGTTCTTGATGCGGACGCGGTTAAAAGCTTGACCTTTACCCGGCTTCACAAACTGGTTTTCCACGATCATCCATGGTTGGCCATCGACGATAATTTTTAATTTTTTGCGGAACTCGTTAGTGCTGACTGTACCCATAGATATGCCTCTTAAAAAAGATTTTGGAAAAAGATAGAAAATTATGACTAAAGCATCACCGTTTTTTACCAGCTTAAAGGACCTTTTCGCCTTTCTGGAACTGCCGGAACCCGCTGTTCAGGTGGCAAATTCCCGTTTTTCCTTCTTGGTTTCGCGCCATTTTGCTTCGAAAATCGAGAAAAAGAACCCGAACGACCCGCTTTTACGGGAAATTTTACCGACAGAAGCCGAAAATTTAATCGTCGAAGGATTTTCAGACGATCCGGTCGGCGATGCAGAAAGTGAACTTGAACCGGGAATTTTGCAAAAGTATCAAGGGCGAATGCTCATCGAGCCGACCTTTTCCTGCAGTCTGCATTGCCGTTTTTGTTTTCGTCGAGCCGAACCGCGAAAATCTCTCGGGGATTTTCTTTCGCGTTTCCGCGCCCGATTAAATTCTTCGCCGGATATTCAAGAAGTCATTTTCTCGGGAGGCGATCCGCTCATGCTTCCGCGGGCAAATTTCGATGCGCTTGTCGCCACCATTTTGGAAAGCGCCCAAGTCAAAACCATCCGCATTCATACGCGGACTCCGGTGACATTTCCGCAGGTCTTAGACGCCGCCGATAAAAATTCGCTGTTTTCCATTTTGAAAAACGCTGCGCAAAAGAAAAAAGTCGTCCTCGTCGCGCACGTAGATCATCCGCACGAACTCGATAAAAAATCCGCAGAAATTTTCCGCGAGCTTTCGCAGGCGGGAATCACTCTTTTAAATCAATCCGCTCTGCTCCAAGGCGTGAACGATTCCGCCGAAATTCTCACCGAACTTTCTTTCAAACTTTTTGACCAAGGCGTTCTCCCCTACTATCTGCATCAGCTAGATCATGCGACAGGAGTTGCGCATTTTGAAGTTTCCGATGCGCGTGCGCTGCAACTGCTCCAAGAAATTCGAAACGCTCTCCCCGGCTATTTGGTTCCGCGCCTAGTCCGCGAAATCGCCGGCGAAAAATCGAAAACACCGATTTAAATGAGAAATGAGGAGGGAGAAATGTTGAGGCTCGCGGGGGAGGAGAGAACTTAGAGCTTAGAGCTGAGAGCTTAGAAAATTCTAAGCTCTAAAATCTAAGTTCTAAGATCTTGCATTTCCTCGCACAAAGCGCCTAACTATCTAATTATGCATTGTTAATTATCAATTATGCATTGAATCCAAGCGGTCTTTCTCTTCTGCAAAAGTAAAAGGGAAATTCATTTCTCATTATAAAAGGTTCTCCGGGACGTCGCAGAAGGTGGTGATGACCGTCTCTAGGTTCTCCGACTCTCCGATGAGGCTAGCGACGACTGTCTCTAGGCTCTCCGACACTCCGATGAAGCTAGCGACGACTGTCTCTAGGCTCTCCGACACTCCGATGAAGCTAGCGACGACCGTCTCTAGGTTCTCCGACTCTCCGATGAGGCTAGCGACGACCGTCTCTAGGCTCTCCGACACTCCGATGAAGCTAGCGACGACCGTCTCTAGGTTCTCCGACACTCCGATGAAGCTAGCGACGACCGTTTTTAGGCTCTCCGGAACATCGGAGATAACATTTTACACATTTCTAACCACTGCCCACTAACCACTAACTCCTCATTTAAAACAAGGCTTTCACCCCGAAGTGCAAAAGGCCTTCGAGCGGGTCGGTGCCGTTGCTTAATGCGTAAAAGAGCGAGAAACTCCAAAAGCCGCGATATTGTGAAATGCCGATGCCATAGCTGAATGTGCGAATCCAGCCGTGAGCGGGAGCGAGACCGCGGTGTAATGCGGGTTCGAAGAAAAGATGAAACGCGGTATTTTCGACCGCTTGCCATTGCAAATCGGCTTCGGTGATGCCGTAAGCGCGGGTGCGGAAAAATCCAGGGCGAAATCCTTTGAGATTTGAAACGCCGCCGAGTTCATAAAGTTCTGTGTATTTAAAATCGCGGTCCGTCGGGAGAAGGGTTCCCGCCCACGCTGAGGTTTGCAAAACAAATGCGGAAACGATCGGCGTTAAAAGACGCGCGTCGGCGTGCAAATCCGTCGTGAACGCATGCGAAGAATCCTTCCTATCTTTTGTGACGCGGAATATCCCGTGAAATGTTACCCCATGCCGCGGAAGAATCACGCGGTCTTCATTTTTATATTGCGTTTCTAATGTGTAAATCCAGCGGTCATTCCCGACGCCGCCTAGGACTGCAAATTCAAAAAAGAATCCGATACTCCGCGAAACTCCCGCTTCAATTTCTGCGCTGCGGAAGGAGGAATCTTCTTCGAAACTTCCGCGAACAATTCCATTCCAATCTGTTCCGAGAAGCCACGGTTCTTTATACGATGCGCTGAGAGAATGGCCAAAGTCTCCCGTTTCTCCCGATACCGCTAAATCGCGTCCCGTGCCACGCATATTGTAAAGATGCAAATCGATATTCCCCGCCCAACCCCCAGCATCGCCGCTCGCATACGAAAGCATTCCTTCGAAACTGTTGACCGAAAGATCCCGCATAAAAAAGACGGGCACGAGTTTATTGCGCAAAGAATCGCGGAAAAGTTTTGGCTCTGCGGTGGATTCAAAATAGCCCGAGTTAATGAGTTTGCGTTTCGCCCGTTCCAAATCCAAAAGCCTAACCAAAGAGCCCGCCGTTAATCCCGAAAGTTTTGCAAATGTTTCGTGCTTGCTGCGCGAATTTTCGGCGTTTTCTGCCGCTGCCCAAACGAATGCATTTCCGCGTTTTAATGTAACGGTTGCGTTTCCCAAAGAATCGACTTCAAAAGAAGCGTTCGCAAAAGGGAATCCATTTTCCGATAATTCATCGACAAATTCTTTTAAAACTTCATCGCCTTTTTCGCAATTTTCTTCTCGCAATTTTCCAAAAAATTGTTCCGCTTTTTCATCGACATCGCCGACGATGCGCACGCTTTGAATGACGCAATGCGACGCTTGCGCTAAATTCAAAAAACAGAAAAATGCCAAAAGAAAATATTTCATCGTTTAGAAATAAGCCCTCGCCTCCATCGACATTTTTTGGAAGACGCCAGATTCTGCATTTCCAAAACGAATCACATACGAGAATCCGAGAGAAAGATATTCATTTGCATCGACCGTAATCGTTGCCGCATTGCGGAAAGTGGTTCCTTTGCCAAATCCCGAAACCATTTGATACGGAAGAATTTCATTATCGGTTGTCACGTAAGTAGCGCTGAATTCGTTTTCGGCGTGAATCATTTCTTCGTCGTCAAATCCTAAGACGAGCGCACCTTGGCGAAGGAATGCATCGAGAGAACCCATTTCATCTTTGCCGTCGCCTTTTCGAATCCAACCTTTCGGCATGACATAAAAATGCAGCGGGAGTTTCCGTTTCCACGATGCGGTCGCTTCGTAAATTTTCCAATCCATTTTTTGAAAGGTTTCGAGTTTTACAATTTCAAGCCCGGGAATGAGTTCCCACAGTTCATTTTTTCTACCCGCGTAAACGAAATCCAATCGATGCCAAATGCGATTTTCAAAATACCCTTGCGAGGTATTGCGTTTTTCACTTTCCGTTCCCACTTTATATTCGATGGAGCCGCGATTTTGCACTTCATTCCACAAGATGGAAAGTTCGCCATTAAAAAGTCCGCTCGTGAGTTCGCGCAATTTGCTATTCCAAAACGGCGGTAAGAATAAATTTTTTCCCGTCGTGTCGCGGCCTTCGCTTTCCCCGTCAAAAGAAAATTCCAAATCGCGCAAGACGCCGTGGCGAATGCCAAATGCCCGCGGAATTAACGAGAACGAAAGAGTCATCGCCGCAGAACTTGCTCGCACCGCATCTGCGGAATCGCTACGTCCCATGCCTTCGTAAACATAATCGCCGTTGTCTACGCCTTCGACAAATACGCCGGCGAGACTATCGAATTTGACATCGCCCGTTCCCGGCGCAACCGCTTTATAAATCGGCACATAAGGCACTTCACGCGTTAAACCGAGCCGATACGAAGCCCGCCCCGAAAATGGTGAATTGGAATTTCCCCAATCCAACGATTCTTCCGAAATCCATGAATTGCTCGAGCCCGCAGTATCGAGAATCGTCCGCTTGTATTGCAAAATATGCGAGAACGAAAATGTTCGTAGCGAGATATTTGCCGAATGTTCAAAGCCCGCAATCTGTAACGAGTCCGAAAGATTTTTAAACGAAGTACCGGTCCGCGCTCGCGTTCCAAAAAGAGTTCCTTTGGTATTCCAATTTTCGCCGACGATATTTAATCCGCTTTTCACATCCGCTTTTTCGGAATGATCGTTTTGAATTTCTTCGGAATCTTTTAACCAAACGCCGTAAGCCGCAGAACCAAAGGGACGAAACATTCCCGTTTTCACTTCGGCGCGAGCCGTTCCTTGGTAACGCTCCATTTCGTAAGCGTTAAAAGAGACGACGCGGATGAAAGAAATTTCGCTTTCGGTAGCATTGTTTTTGTGCAAAAGAAATGCGCGCGCCCGCGAAGAATTCCAATTTTCTTCTTCGGTTAAACTGCGGCGATATCCCCATTCCATTCCGAGAAAATACGCCGCCGGTAATTTGAGGCGAAGTGAAATTTCGTCATAGCGTAACGAGCCCGCAATTTGCGCCGTGTCCAAATCCCAATTTTCTTTGAGCAAATACGAATCCCAGTTGCGATCGGTTCCTTGATAATTTTTTTGGATAAATCCTTCTTGCAAATAATCGCCAGCAAATTCAACGCGAATGGGTGAATAACGCTGCATTTCCGTGCTATCGCTCGAAAGGAACCAGCGATAAGCTTTGCCCGAAGGCCCGCCGACTTGATGCGAAAGCGTATTCGTGTCCGCTTGACTTGCTCCGATTTCTAAGTCCGCGTAAGCGTGATTCCAAAGTTGTCCGCGAAGGCGTGCGCCCATACGCCGTAACATCCACGGGCGTTCTAATTCCCCAAGAGAATCGGGCCGTTCAAATTTTTTCCCTTTATCTTTTTTGAGAAGTTCGCGGTCTTCGTCCGTCCACGTATTGCGGCGAAGTCTCGCCGTATCGCTCGAAAGTTCAAAGCCCATGACATCTAACCATAAATGCTTTCCGCGATAGCTTCCATCCGCTGCTTTTAATATCTGCATGCCGCCCGAATTGTAAGCGTCAAATTCCACGCGAATTTCATCTTCTACGCCAGGGATAATGGCTCCCAAAAAATCCAAAACGCCGCCCGCATAATTGACGACGTAATCTTCATTGCGTTTGAGTTTTACCCCGTTCAAGAAAACCGTTTCGGAATTCGGTACGACTGCGACATAAGCTTCCGAAGTTCCCGTCGAAAGCAGATAACCTTTTTGCTGTCCATCTACGCCTTGAAATGTCGAATGAATCGAATGCAATTCGTCAAATCCAAAGGCGCCACGCACCCGCGAATGCCCCGCCTTCACCCCTGCGGCAACTCCTAAAGTCGCCCGTTCCAATCCCGAAAGCCCAAGGGTCGATTCCTTCCACGTCATATCGCCCAAATGCAAAAACAAATGTTCCGTTTCCACGCGAAAGTGCACTTCATCGACTTCGCGGAGAGTGGCTGTGCGTTCCGAGCCCGCTTCCCGCCCGACATCCGAAAGGACTGCGTCAATATAAACGCCGTCCGTTGCTTCGCCCGAAACCGAAAGATGCAATTCTTGTTCCACTTCGGTGCCGCCATCGCCCACGGTGACTTGAATCGTTTTCGAACCCGAAGTTTTGAGACGCAGTGTATCGCGCTCCGCTTTTTCGGCATCGGCTGCTTTTAATTTTTCCGCATTTTGTTTTAAGAATGGAACGCCGCGCCACGTCGGAATCGAATCTGCCGAAAGCTTGCAATAATTCCCCGCCCAAGCGCTTGCAGCCAAAAGAAAAATGAAGACGGCAAAAAATGGCAAGGGTTATTCCCTAGCCGGTTCCACTTTGAACTGGCGGCTCGAAAGAAGTTTGCGTCCATTCACCGCATCCACACTCCATTCTCCCGGTCCCAAATTTTTGGGCGCAATCGAACTTTCGCACGCATCTTCAAGCATTGTACAATAGACGATTTGCACCGTATCCGCGCCATTATACCACACATGTCGAATCGTATTTTGCGGAATATCCCAACTGAGCTTCGGAAGCTCCGAATAAAAATGCAGCCGCGTATGCACCGGGAAAATCGAATCAACGCCAAACGGAGCGCCGCCGACAATATTCCGACATACCGCGCTGAAAATCGGCGTTTTCTTTTCGTCTTTTGTCGCGTGCTGAAACTGTTCCATTCCGCTCACCGAAACAAAAATGCGATGGGCAATAAAACACAAAAAGACGACTAGGAAAACCAAAGTCGTCTTTCGAATGTAACGTAAAGGAGGAAGCCTTTGCAAAGGAACTCCTAGCGACGGATTTTGCTCGTATTCTGCGTGAATGCGGGCACAGCCTCAATCAATTTTTCAACCAATAATTTGTTGTAATCTTCAATGCGGTTCGGCAGTTTATTGCCCGAGAAAATTTGCACCAAAAGAAGTGCGCTTTCTACGGGAGCAATATAAATGGAACGCTTTTCGCCGGTATAAGAAACCGATTTGAATTCGCCTTCGCCGAGCATCACACCGATTTGCTTGGCGCTGCCAAAGGAAGCAGTACTTAGTACCGCAAGCGGTACCGTATCCATTCCGATGGATCCAACTTCAGAAATCACAGAACCATCGCGGTGCACGAGCATAATATAATCCGCTTTGACATTCGTCAAATAGGCTTGCATTAAGCGACGCACGCGGTCGGCGTCATCCGTATAAACTGCAAAATCGCTCATAAAAATTTACCCCTACTTTTTCTTCGGAATATACGGGCGGAGTTCAATTTCGTCGTCCGAGATTCCTTCGTTTGAATCGAATGCAGGCTTGTTAAATGGCTTCGGAGCAGGTGCTGCCGGACGTCCAAAGGGCGAAGCGCTCTTTTGGAAAATGCCACCGCGGAACGGACTTGCCGCCATCGAAGGCATCGGACGCGGAGCTGAGGTTTCAAAAGGCTTCGGTGCTTCCACCGGTTTCGGCTGAACTTCGACCCGCGGTTCTTGCGTAGGAATTGGCTGAGCCGCCGGAGCGGGCTGTTCTTTCGAAGAAATCGAAACGCCATTTTGTCCGCCGAGAGTTACATCGTGAACTCCCGTATTGTGCACGCTATCTGCAGCCTTACGCAAAAATCCTTGTTTCACATTAAAGCGTTGAATCACAAGCATCGCAATCGCTTTTAAAGTCGTCACGACGCCTTTTCCATTATACGCTGTCGCCGGGAAAAATGGAATTTTATTCGGATTGAGAAGACGGTTCATTTCATCTAAGGTGAACACGTTTTCCATATCGCGCTTATTGTATTGTAAAACCAGCGGAATTTCGTCGAGGTTTACCCCATAATCTTCTAGGTTTTGGCGCAAATTCTGCAAACTTTCCAAATTTTCGGCTTCGCGAGAGCGTTGAGAGTCAGCGACAAAAACAATGCCATCCACCCCCCGCAGTACGATTTTACGCGTCGAGTTATAATAGACCTGACCAGGAACTGTATAAAGTTGAAACTTTGTCTTAAAGCCCTTGATGTCGCCTAAATTTAACGGGAGAAAGTCGAAAAATAAAGTTCTGTCGCCTTCAGTTTCGAGAGAAACCATGTCGGTTCTCTTATCCTGAGGCATCTTCTGATGAATCACCTGAAGATTAGTCGTCTTGCCGCTCAAACCAGGACCGTAATACACGACCTTGCAACTGATTTCACGAGTAGCGAAGTTAATCGATGACATTTCTTCTTCCTTAAGTTTCTCTCTAATCTAACAAAAATACAGACAGTCGGCTCAATATTCCATAAAAAAAGCAAAACCGCAGGCCATTCGTCTGCGGTTTCAACTTCTAAGACAAAGCGAAATTAAGCCTTGGCAGCAAGAGCGTTCACAACGCGAGCAACCTTAGCCTTATAATTGGCAGCACGGTTGGCGTTGAAACCTGCACGACCCTTAGCAGCAGCCTTATCGAGCATGCTGAAGAGGTTCGGCATTTCCTTGAGGGCTGCGTCCTTATCGCTTGCGGAACGAATCGTCTTGAGACTCGTACGGATTGCAGAACGGACGGAACGGTTAATTTCGGTCAGCTTCTTGGTCTGACGGATACGCTTTTTGCAAGACTGATGATTAGGCACCTTTTTATCTCCGGGTGAAAATCTTAAAAATGTTAGCACAATATTAGTATAAATTGTGAATTTAGTCAAGTCCCCCCAGAACTTGCAGTCCATTTTTATAGCTTTGGGCTATGATTCCGTTCGTCAATTTGGGTGCACAATACCGAAAATATCAAGAAGAATTCCATTCCGCGACCGAAGAAGTCTTAAAAAGCGGAAATTTTATCGGCGGAAATGCAGTCAAAGAACTCGAAGAAAATTTACAGAGTGATGTCGGCGTCCGTTTTGCGATTTCTTGCGCAAGCGGAACAAGTGCTTTACAACTTTCTTTAAAAGCGCTCGGACTAAAACCCGGCGACGAAGTCATCGTTCCCGATTATACATTTATCGCAACCGCTGAAGCCGTCGCCTTAGAAGGCGGCGTTCCCCGCTTTGCCGATGTAAACGAGCATTTTTTAATTTCCCCAGAATCCGTTTTAGAACGCATTTCCGAAAAGACTGTGGGAATTATCGCCGTCGATTTATTTGGAGAATGCGCCGATTATCCGCGGTTAAAGGAAATTGCCGCAGAACATCATCTTTGGATTTTAGAAGATGCCGCACAAAGTTTTGGCGCTTTTCAGAACGGACGCGCAGCCGGTTCCCTTGCGACGATCGCTGCGACGAGCTTTTTCCCGACCAAGCCCTTCGGTTCATTTGGCGATGGCGGAGCGGTTTTTACCGACGACCCTAAACTCGCCGAAAAAGTCCGCCAATTTGCCAATCACGGAAAAGACGCAACCGATATTTACGCAGACCTCGGCACAAACAGTCGATTAGACGCTGTCCAAGCAGCGGTTTTAAATGTCAAGCGGAAACATTTCGCAGAGGAACTCGCTCGCCGACGCGAGAACGCAGCCGCCTACGATGCATTCTTTCGAGGACGTTCCGGTTTTCAAATTCCAGAAATTGCCTGCGGCAACACGAGCATTTATGCGCAATACGCTCTGCGGATTCAAGACCGCGATGAATTTGTGCGCAAGATGAATTTGTGCGAAATTCCGACCCGCATTTATTACGAGCGAAATCTTTCTCTTGAGCCGTGCTTTGCCCGATTCCCTTCTGCTGCGAAAGATTTCTGCGGGAACAAAAACGCTTATCAATTAACCCAAAGCGTTTGCTGCCTTCCGATTTGCGCCTTCACCGACGTCGAAGAAATTCTGCAGCGCATTAAAACCGTTTTGTAATCGTAAATCCCGCGGACGCTTCAAGGAAAAAATCGCCGACTTTTCCATCGTTTTCATGAATCCAAAGTAAACTGAGAATCAGCGGAAAATTGATGGACCAAGTGTGACTGTGATAACCGAGAACGCCTTTCGGGAAAATTTGATAAAATTGCATCCATTCATTTCGCGTCACATTTTTTCCGACGCTCGTCGTCCCCACGATTAATAAATTGCCAAACATTCCATTATCCCAAATCCAATTGTACGAATAACCCGCGCTCGGACCCGCGTGCACAAAGGATTGCATTTCGGAATAAAATGAAAGCGCAGAATCTTTGGATTCAATTCCGTGATAATATGCGCCGATTCCTAAAATAAAACTGCCGTTACTTTTCCACTGCCTGCGATCCATATTGTAAACCGCCCGCAGAGAATGATCTTTATTCCAGATGTAATTGATAGAAAGACTCCCTTTGATAATCATCAGCTGATACGCTTCGGCTTTATCTTTTTCTTCGAATCTTTCCCGTTTATAAAATCCATCGTTCACACCGATTTCTGCGTCACCGAAAATGCGGTCGCTAAAATAATTGAATTGCAAATTCGCCGCTTTCGTTATCGGCAAATCTTCGTCTGCGCCAAAAGACATCGAAAGCATCGACGTCCACGAAAAAGGCCCATAACCGCCGCCAAAACCGATATGCACCGGAAGATTCGTTTTCAAATCTTTGTTGTCGGTACTTTCTCCCGAGAATGCTGCATAATTATATTGTGCGTAAAATTGAATGAAAAATTTCTCGGGAAACGCCGTCACCACCGAGTCCGTACTCGCCACCATTCCTTGCGCCTCTGCCCAAAGCAAACCCGCCAAAAGCCACAAACTGATGAGAAAAATTTTCATGATGCGGGGGAAATTTAGATAATTAGGAGGGAGGGAGAAAATGTTAACGATTCCAACCGTTATGGCCATCGCCATAAGAAATGGAATCGTCATCCTCGTCGCCAAAAGAATTTCCGCTGCTGATTCCTTGCCAAAGCCATTTGTGCTTTTTCGGAATGCGTTCCGTCTTTTTGGCTTTAAGATTTAAATTCGCTGAGTCATTTAATTTTTTGAAATCATTCATCGGTTTACCGCCTCAAAAAATCGGATACAAAAATAGACAATGGCACAGACTTTTTGATGATTTTTTTCGCTTTTGCATCATAACAAAAGAACCGCTTTTCGCAGTTCTTTTGTTACCCCTCCGCTTCCTTTTTCCAATCGATCTCTGGCAGGGCGTTTACAATTTCTACGCTCTGCACGCTCAAAGCGATAACGCTTAAAAGCAAATCCAAAATATAGCGCGGTTTGCCGTGTTCCGTTGCCCAGTCGTTCGCGTTGTTGCGAATGCCCGTATCTTTGTTAGTGACATCGGCGTAGCGTTCCATAATCCATTCGATAGCGGACTTGCCGTTGACAATGTAATCGTAGGCTTTTTCTGGAATGCCCGAAACGGTAATGCTCGGGTTATAAAGAATCGTCGACTTGTCCTTTTCTTTGCCGCTTTTGGCAAAAGACATTTTATCCACGGTAAAGTTCTCGCTTTCTAAACCCGTTACAGTTACGTTTTTTAACGGCGGAACGCTTTCGTAGTTTAAGTGGAGATGGCTAAGCTTTCTTCCGGCGTCGAGGAATGCACAAAAAGTTTCTTTGCTTTTAACAAAAGGAATACGCGGAAGCTTTTTCTTTAAGTCGGATTCAAAAGTTGCGCGGTAACTTGAGCTATGGAGCAGACCATAAACGTAATAGAAGATATCTTCTTTAGTAACGGCGGCTCCGTATTTTTCTTTTGCCGCCTTTAAGGCAAAGTCCGTTACGGCATCGTGGCGGACATAGCCGCTGCCTGCATTCTGATTGAACAACTCCTGCTGTGCATCTTCTGATTTTGAATACCAGTATAATGGGAAACATTGAGCAACGGCTGCAAGCATATTTAAATCTGGAATACAATCTGTCATTAAACTTGTAAAGCCTTTGGTTGAACCTAGACCATTAACACAGATTAAAAGATTTTCGTGTTCTGATGTTGGGAAAAAATCATCAAATTGACCACGTCGGTGTGTTAAATCTTCACCACGATAAAGAATTTGTTTACAGAAAGGTCTATAAAGTGATTTTGCATAGAAATCTTGATATTTTACTTTTTTGCCTTTTAACACTTTTGGAATTAAACTGCTGGACCATGCAATTTTTGTAGGGTCTGTAGTCAGTTCATTTTGTTTTCTTCCAATATTCCTTGTGTATTCTTCAATAAATCGTTTTACATTTCTTTCAACTTCTGGTTTGCTAAAATTATAAAGCCAAGGGTCACGATTTGTTCCTAAACCCAATGAATAAACGCTGAACACGCTCTTTGACTTTTCATTGAACTTCTTGTCTGCTTCTATATTCATAAAGCTGTCAAAATAATCGTTGCGCAGGCTTATCCAGTCGCCCTCTTCGTTGGGATGCAAAATTGTGGCGTTCTGCAAAAAGCCTTCACTTAAAACGCTTCTGTCTGCCTTTAAAAGTTCCAGCTTCTGTTCACGGGTCAAATAGTCTGCCACTTCTGCGTAGGTAATTTTTGCCTTTTCTTTCTGTTCCTTAGTCTTTACTAAAATTGTAACGGCTACAGGAGTTCTGCTGCCAAGTCCAAAAACGTTTCCTCCTTCCTTACGGCGTAATTCGCCTTGAGTGCGGCAGTTTCCACGCAGGTTAAAGACATAGATTGCACTGAATTCTTCTTCTATGGTTTTCCTGAATCCGTCAAATGAATTGTTGTCCAGCCATGCACCGTTTGTAACAAAGCCGATTATTCCGCCGTCAAAGCATTGTCGCTCAGCCCGCTGATTGTCGGCCTCTTGTTTGGAATCATCTACGCCAACACCCTCCGAAAAGGAATGCCGGGAACATGGTCTCCGGGAGTCGCATTCTGCTCCAAAAAAATTTTGCGATTGGGCATTATTTTATACGGATTCCGCCTGACATTTTCCCAAATTGCCGAAGTGGGCGCGCCCGCGCTGATTATCGACGCCATCATCGTAACCGTAACTCTTGTCGGCGGTTATTTTTTGGGTTCCCGCCTTTTGAAAATGGACAAAGAAACCGCTATGCTCACGTCTGTCGGAAGTGCGATTTGCGGAGCAGCAGCCGTCCTTGGCGCAGAAGCCGCCCTCAAAGCAAAACCTTATAAAACAGCCGTCGCCGTTTCCACCGTCGTGCTGTTCGGAACTCTTTTAATGTTCCTGTATCCGATTTTGTATCGCAATGGAATAATCGCCCTTTCTCCCGAACAAACCGGTCTCTACATCGGATCGACCATTCACGAAGTCGCTCATGCAGTAGGCGCAGGAAACGCTACGGACACAGCAACTGTCGCCATTATCGTCAAAATGATTCGAGTGATGTATCTGGTTCCTGTGCTGCTGGTTTTGGCATTTTTTGTCGTAGGAAAATTAGGAGACTCCGAAAGCAAAAGCGGAAAGAAAAAAATTGCCGTTCCCTGGTTCGCCTTTGGATTTTTGCTGGTCGTGATGTTCAACTCCTTGAATTTACTGCCCCAAAACCTTATTCATGGAATCGAAGTTTTGGACACCTTTCTGCTTTCAATGGCAATGACGGCTCTCGGCACAGAAACCAGCATGGACAAATTCAAGCAAGCAGGTCCCAAGCCATTTTTGCTGGCAGCCATTTTGTGCGTTTGGCTCGTTGGCGGCGGCTATGCGCTGGCAAAATACTTGGCTCCGGCTCTTGTGTAAAAAGCAAAAAATAAATTCAGCATTTTAAGATTTGCCCGCAACAGGCAAATCTTTTCATTTTGCGTTAGGGATGGCAAGCAACGCAAACCGATAACGCCACAACTCGACCCGGGCAAAACACGTTTTTAGTATCGAATTGTTTTGGATGTTTTCCTGTTTAGAAATTTTCCTGATGCGTCTCTATTGTGCTTTTTCATCGAAATATTTTTGCGATTATAATTAAAACGTTTAATTGAAGTGACGTCCGATGTCGGATTATTGGAAAAATTTCCCATAAAAAAAACATATGGAACAGTGTATTGTGATGAACAATCTAAAAAAACAGATGCAGAATAATTATGTACTGAGATTGTGTCGCCTTTATTTGTACTAAAAGTCAGAGGAATGTATACATAGTTAGAATCAAAAACGTTTTTCATGGCGTTATCAGTAGAACTAATGCTCACCTGTTTAAGCTTTACAATTTTTGCGGCAATTTTAGAGGAATCTGCAAGAAGAATTGGAATCTTTTCATCTACAAAAAAAGTATCCAGACCAACAGAATCTACAATGCCATCTAAATCTATGGTGTTTCGATCCCAATTTATGATATAAGGCTTGTTGGGAATATACTTGGTCGTTTGCATCCCGTGGTATTCAATTTCAGGACAGCGAATTTGCGAATCTGCCGCCGATGAAGAACTTTTGCGCGCAGAACTGGAACTTGCCGCATCTTGGGCAAAACAAACTGAAGATATAAAGAGTAATGTAAGAAAAAAACGCTTCATAAATTCAATATTGTACAATGTAGATGGAGATACTTTGAGAGGTTCCCATCACATTCATGGTTGTTCGAATTTCCATTTCAATGGAATCCTTCGCAAAGGAACTTTTTTTAGGTCGTTTCTTACTTGATCAAGGGTAAGCGCAAACGACGAAATTGCAAGAATAAATGTAAATATGGCTGTTTTATACATTTTTATTAGTGTCCGGTAAAAAATATAGCCAAAAATAAAAATGGCAGGCTCCTCAGACGAAGAACCTGCCCGTTTTGTTTTTACCTTGTAATTACCA
>NZ_QGHD01000027.1 GCF_003148885.1 Hallerella porci
GTCATATTTTAGAAAACCTTGCAATAATTTCACAGGGTAGAAATCAGTTTTTCCCAATAGTTATGCGGGCTGGGCGGGATTTTAAGGGACGACTAATTAGTCAGCCCTTAAAAAGTCACTTTGCGAACGCAAGATAAGGACGTTCGCATTTTTTGTTCATTCCGTTCCACAGAAGGCAAAAACAGTATAGCCATTCCAACAGAACAAAAAAGCGCCTCATGGCCCTCTTGAAGTTGAACGCCGCTGCTGCAAGCTTTGCATTGAGCATGTCGCCAAAGATTCCCTTGTAGAAATTTCTGCCCATACGGTGATCGCTTTTCAGATGGCCGTTGATAGGCTCGATGCCAGCCCTCTTGCAAAAAAGCTTGTGAGCCTTTTCCTTCTGGTAGTAAGTCACATTTTTCTTCGGGACGTCCGGTATCACGATCTTTGTCGTTCCGGATTCCTTTTGTCCGCGGTAGCCTCGGTCGCATGCGGCCCGGCTCGGCCTGAATCCAAGCATTTGTTCAACATGGTCAAGCGTATCGTCTATCGTATGTCCGTCATACTCGTCCCGGAACGAAACCGCGCAGACAATGATGCCGCTGTAGCTCCGGGCGATTGACACCTTGTTGCCGAACTCGTATTTCTTGTGTTCCTTGCCCTTGCCGATGCATTTTACTTCGGGTTCGTGTAGCGAATAGACCTTGTCCTTGTCGCATTTCTTCTGTGCCAGAACTTTGTAGAAAAGTTCAATTTTTGGCGGAAACAAAGATTCAACAGAATATTCTTCATCGATGAGTTCAGGTTTATCAGGTTCATTTACACCATAAAACTTTAGTTTATCACTTCTGCCATGCATTTGGGCTATAGCAGAAAGCATATCATAGGCGTCCCAAGGGTCTATTTCAAAAAATTCCCTGTTTGAAGAAATCCTTAAACTGGGATTAAGCAACTGAATGAGATTATGAACTAACTTATCAGGATCTTTTGCGCCATTTATTCTTGGAATCTCGTAGGTGCAATACACCTTATAAGGAAGAGGAACAGATTGCCGGAAAGGTCTTTGACTCGTTTGTCGACATCCTCAGCGTATCCAATCTTTATCCAGTTTGCCTTGTGGAAACTTTCATTGGTAAGGACATAAATAAAGCCCGTTTTTTCTTTCTGTTCCATATTTCCTCATCAATCTTATTTACAAATTCTTCTTAAAATTCTCAGCCTGTTCAAATATCTCCCCATAGACTTCGTCGCGTTCGACGGGCGGGTAGCCGAATTCATCGAGAAGGATTATCAAGTTCACTTTCAGTGCGGATTTAATGTCGTCGCGCTTGTCCCAGTCGGGGTATGCGGCTTGTTCGTCAACAAGAATCTTGACGCGTTTCGAGAGTGCAATTAGTTTGTCTTCGGGATAGGTAAAGTGGTACTTGACGCAGAGTGATTTTAGAATATCATAGAATGCGGTCTCTTCGAAGCTGAGGCCTTTTTCTTCGCCTTCGGTAAACGCCTTGCGAACTTGGACAATCATGTCGGTCAAAGTTTCGGCCATTTCTTCATAGACTTCGCTCTTCAAGATGTCTTGCTCGGTGCGATTGTTGTACTGCTCCACGAGCTGTTGCATTTTCTGCGTGAAGTTGACTCCCTTGACCTTGTTCACCTTGCGGATTTGCCCGATGGCTTTTTGCAGGAGCATTTGCAGCAACTTAATTTTGGTATTCGGCAGTTTGATGCGGTTGATGTGCTGCAAGTATTCGTCGTCAAAGATGTTCTGTTTTGCCTGGTCGGCTTCGGCATCGCTCAACTGCAGAACGTCTTCCACGCCTTCGCTCTGGAGCGCCGAAGCAATCATCTCGCGGACGCGGGCGTTCATCTGCGCGGTATCGGGAGCATTGCCCTTGGTGAGCTTATGCAAAATGGAGCGAATTGCGAAGTAGAAATGCGCACGGTCGCGCTCGGCCTGCGTAATTCCCTCGTTGCCGACGCAAATGTCGTATGCGGCCTTCAGGCGTTTCGCGAGGCCCATAAAGCGGGCTTCCTTTTCCTTCGTGGTTTGCACGAATTCCTGTGCCTGCTTGAGGCATTCCAGTTTCTTCAGTTCCGCGCCATTGCCCGTGCTCTTAAAATACGCCGACGTATCGAACTTGTACATTAACTTGTCGAGCAAATCCAGATGATTGCGGAACTCCGTAATCGCGGCGGTAATGTCTTCTACATTCTGCTCAGAACCGGCACCGTACTGCTTTAACGCCAGGTTCATCTTGCGCTTGATGCCGATGTAATCGACGACGATTCCCTTGTCCTTGCCCGCAAACGTCCTGTTCACGCGGGAAATCGTCTGAATCAGGGAATGCTGCTGAATCGGTTTGTCGATGTAAATGGCGTCGAGGCACGGAACGTCAAAACCCGTGAGCCACATATCCACGACTATCGCAATCTTGAAGTTGGAGCGTTCCTGTTTGAAAAGACGGTCCAGTTCCTTGCGGGCATCCTTGTCGCCGAGCAAGTCGTAAAGATCCTTCTCATCGTCCTTGCTGCGGGTCATGACCATCTTGATTTTTTCGACCGGTTTCAGTTCCCGCTTTTCCTTGTCGGTAAGTTCGGTTGCCTCGCCTGCAAATTCCGCATCGTCGCAGATTTTCGCCACGCCCCATTCCGGGCGCAGTTCCAAAATATTCTTATACAGCGCATACGCAATTTGGCGACTGTAGCAAACGAACATCGCCTTGCCGCGAACCGTCGATTTTTCCTGAACGCGGGCTTCGTAATGCGCCACGAAATCCTTCGCCACAGCCTTCAACCGGTCTGGGTCGCCGAGAATCACGCCCATCTGCGCCACATCCTGCTTGCTCTGGTCAATCTGGTATTCGTTGGCACCCGATTCTGCAGCTTCTTCGTAATACTTCTCAATCTCTTCGAGAACAGAATTGTTCAACACCACCTTGGCGGCACGGCCCTCGTAAACGATGGGCACCGTAATGCCGTCCTTCACCGATTCCGTCATAGTGTAAATATCGACCTCGGGGCCGAACACATCGAGCGTCGCATCTATCGGCGTGCCCGTAAAGCCCACGTAAGTCGCATTGGGCAGGGAATTGTGCAAGTAACGCGCAAAACCGAAACTCGTCTTGACGCCCTTATCGGTCACGGTAATTTTCTGGTCCAGGTTCGTCTGCGTGCGGTGTGCTTCGTCCGAAATGCAAACAACATTATCGCGGTCGGTCAGCAGTTCGATATCTTCGCTGAACTTCTGGATGGTAGTGAGGAACACGCCTCCGCTCTTGCGGCCCTGCAACTTTTCGCGCAGGTCGGCACGGCTCTCCACACTTTCGACGCGTTCGTCGCCGATATACTTCTTGGAAGCCGTAAACAGCCCCGAAAGCTGATCGTCCAAATCGGTGCGGTCGGTAATCAGCACAATCGTCGGCGTCTTGAATTCTAGCGACTTCATGAGCAACCGCGTCAAGAAGAGCATCGTAAAGCTCTTGCCGCAACCCGTCGCACCAAAATACGTGCCGCCCCTGCCGTCGCCATAAGGCTTGCGGGCCTTGCAAATGTTTTCGTACAAAGACCTCGCCGCATAATATTGCGGATAACGGCACAGAACCTTCTGCTCCTTTTTGCTGCTGTCCGGGAAATACTGGAAGTTCTTGAAAATATCCAACAGGCGTTTGCGATTGAACATCCCCTGAATCATGGAGTAAAGGCTCTCGATGCCCTCGGCCTCGATTCGCTTGTCGCCAAATTCCACGCGTCGCCACGCATAAAAATAATCGTACTTGGCAAAGAAACTGCCCGCCCGGTTGTTCACGCCATCGCTAATCACGCAGAAGGCGTTATAGACAAACAGCTGCGGGATATCGCGGCGGTACCGAACCGTCAACTGCTCGTAGGCGTTGAAAACCGTCGCCTCTTCGCGCACGGCGCTCTTGAACTCGAATACCACAAGCGGGAGCCCATTCACAAAAAGGATTGCATCGGGAATCCGCTTTTCGGAGCCGACAATTTCAAACTGGTTTACAATTTTGACGATATTGCAGTCGGCGCAGTATTTCGCCGCCACATCGGCCGCCAGCGGCATCGCCTCTTCATCATCATCGACACCGAAACCCGACTTTCTCTGTTCACCCAGCGGCCTAAAATCTGCAAGCTCGATGAGGATGTCCTTGTCCTTCGGGTTCTCGCGCTTGAGCATAAAGCCGTCCGAAAGCCAGGAACAGAACTTCTTGTTGCTCTCGTAGAGCGCACTCGCCGAAAGCGAACGCAACTGCAAGACAATCGAACGGATCTCGTTCTCGGTAATGCCCTCGGAATCGTAACGACAGTGCAAGTAGTCACGCATGTCCTGCTCAATCAAGACCTCGCCCTCGCCGCGGCCAATCGCCTCGCCGGGCACATACTTGCAGCCCTCCTGAACCAGGAGGTCAATAAACACTTTCTCTAAGTCGGCTTCCTTGAACGCCATGCAGTAAAAATAAATTCATCATTTTCCTGCGCAATAAGCAAAATGGCGATTTTGGGGCAAAATAGGGCAATAATTGGGCAATTTCCCTTATTTCAAGATTTCCCACCGTCCATTCTTTCTAGCCCCAATGCGAACAATGCACGATTTTTCTCGTAGCGATTTCAAAGTTCTATTAACTGTTGGTTCGGAATAACCTGTTTCCCGCATAAGTAAGGAAACCGTAATGGAAGGATTCCGCTTTATTTCTGCGTAAATCAGCGATTCCGTTTCCGTAAGTTTTATCCTATCACTTATCCTATCACTTATCCTATCATTTATCCTATCACCCAACCGCTGCAATCCTTCAAAATAGAACGAAGTCCGCATGAAATGATCCGTAAACGAGAAAGCCTTTTCATCATAGGAACGCAGAATACGCCGCATGCCGCTCCCGAGTTGTTCGACCATATCCAAATCATGGAAAATACGCATCAATTCACGATTGCGCGGCATTGAACAACAGTTGAAGAAATCCTCCCTCGAAAGACCTTCCACCAACCCGCCGTAGTTCGTGATTTCCATCCGATCAGAGAAAATCTCAAACAGGGGCGGGACCTCCTTCGTGTAATCATTGTGAACAACGGCATTGATTACAGCCTCGCGCAAGGCAACAGGATCGACCAGAGACTTTTCGATGCGTTCCATAGGAGTGATCTTGGCGTGCGTAATATTCGCCACCTGCAATCGCGTGAGTACCGATTTTACAGCCTTTATAATGCTACAATAGCCAAATTCCTCATTTTCAATAAGGTCATATTTGTCCGTGCCTGTGTACCGCGCCACTTTGATGGATACTCCGTTTTCATCTGCAAGGAGATATGCGTTGTAGTTGTATTTTCCGTCGGGAGTAAGCAATTCCAGCGTCTTGGCAAACTGACTGTTCAAGGGCTTTTTGCTCTCTTCGTAGTAGATTTTTAGCTGGCTAAATGTCAGGTCTTGCCGCGGAGCCGGAATCTTGGCAAGAGAAATCTTTGCACGATAAGTGAACGTCTCCAGAATTATCTTTTCGCTCATTCCATGGACAGAACTTCCCACACGCACAAAGCATCCCTCGGGCGTCATGCCCGCCTTTTTTAGATAATACGGTTTTTCCGGACCACCCGAAATCGCCACATGAACGATATTTTTGTTGTCTTTTTCCTCCGTCACTACTTCAAAGAGTCCGATTGCATTGGGCTTGATATTGTTCAAGATCCTATCCGCTACTTGACGCTGCACATGGTCTATGTCCTTTACTCCATATACAGAGCCATCGTCATTGACTCCAATGTAGATATGCCCGCCTGTAGAATTCAGAAAAGCAATTACAGATCGCTCGAAAGTTTCGGACAGTTCTCGCTTGTATTCAACAAGATGATTTTCTTTGTTCATTACGCCTCCATTGAGTTGTTGAGGCGTCCCCTTATCCTGAAATCTCAGAAATAAAAAAGACGCATTTTCCCATTAGACGGAAAAACGCGTCGGGCATTAATGTACCTATTATCCCAAAAGTTGGCAAGAGGGGCAAGAAAATTTTACATTCACAAGAATTTATTCAAACAGCCTTGACGGTTCGAGTTGCAGGCCGGATTCGCCGAGGAGTTTGTAGAGATTCTGGCAGAGGATGTAGAGGGCGGCGAGGGCCCACAGGACACTTTTCAAATTCGCCAGTTGACTATTCGGGATGCTATCTGACGGTTCTTCTGCTCGTGCGTGTTTGACCAGATTGTAATTACGCCACCACTCCGCCGCCACCTTGTCGTCGAACGCCTGGAACGGCGCCGGTTTAATCACCTCGTACGGATACTTTGTAATTGCGCGCTCGTTCTTTATCCGGGGAGTCTTCGTGACAATCGCCCGAACCTTCGCAACAATATTCTTCGGCTTGCGCCCCAAAACCTTGCAATACTCCTCAGCAATGGAATCTATCTCGCTACAGATATTGAGCAACAGATAAGTGTAACGACTGGAGAACGTCTTGAAGTTGCTCTTGTCAATCGTCACGAACTCATCCGTTTCAAGGAAGTCCTTTTCAAGCAGAAGATACTGCTTCCAGAAAATTTTGGAGAATTGCTGAGGAGTCATAGGGAATTTCTGTCGACACGATCCAATTCACACTCATGCATAGACGCATATTCGCCCTTATAACATAAGCGTTCATATTTTGGAAAAGGAATAACGCCAAATTCAAATTGCTGCTCACCAGAAGGAGCCGGGAATATGATTGAATTGAACAGAATCGCATCATCCCATATCGTTGCAGGAGTTCTGACTACAGTATGAATATTTCCTTTTCCATTTGCAAATTTGTCTGATATTGAATTTGCTAAAGTATAACTATTAATAGTAAATTTTTCATAAAAATTTTTTTCATTTACAATCGTATTTGTATGCAAACCTCGTTTCAATGTATAATCATTTGAACTACGCTCTTGATCTGCATGACAAAGATCTTTTATCATTAAATTAAAAATGCTTTTATTTATCTCTAGTATTTTAGAAATTTCCTCTTCTGTAAATAAGGGGGAGACAGATAATAATTCTTCCGTTCCTAATGTATCCGGCTCAGACAAAAGGTCTCGTTTTTTCAAATAATCGTAAATAGATCTTTTTAATCTTAAAGCATTATTACTATTACGAATCACCGATTTCCCGTACATTTCTCTTTTTATCGTCCTAGCAAATAATAGATATTGGCAACAAGAAAGACCATTATTTTTCCAATCTTCTCGGAACCATTTTTTATATTTTTTTTGATTATCGATTAATACATGAAGATGATCTAAACGTAATTCATCTTCTTCTACATCATTATTCCCTTTTCCTGAGGGGACATCACGCGTTGCCTCATAATCAAAATATGAGTCTATCCATCTTTCAAGATGGCAAGTCGAAGTTGCGTATTCAGGAGGCATATGTTTCATCTTCTCTTCCTGTTCTTCTTGAATTTGTTCCATCATTTCCTCAAAATGCGGACATTCTTCATTAACTATTTGTTCCATTTCTTTTTCATTCATTTTTCTAGCCTCTTCTTTATTTTATAGCAATCCCATCATAAAAGAAATCAACGACATATTTGTCAAATGAATCTAATGTATTTATTTGACAAATTCGTTCTTTTCCAATACTAATAAATTGTTCAATCACTTTTTTGCTTGTTAATTCTTTATCTTCAAAATTTATCAAACCCGCATTATGAATTTTTCTTGAAATCATTCTTGGCAATCCAAATTCTTCCATTTGTAAAACAACTGGTGGCAAGAATACAGTTTTCATTTTGGCAATGAACGGGCTAATATCCACTCCGGAATCGAGAATACTTTTTTGAAGATGGTTAAACAGTGTAAAGAATTGAACAAAATTATAAGTAACTTTCTTTTCTAATTCAAAGAAATTGTCAATACTAAAATCATATTCACTTAGCATATCCAAAATTTCTGGAATCGTTTTTGTCCAATTCCAGGGTAAAATTTCAATAAACGCAGCAACCTTTTCAACTGCGTCCCTGTCACCGATACTATGCATTAAATACAAAATGTTTTTTAAACAAAAGTCCCACTCACTAGGATTATCTGAATTCAAATAACCTAACCCATTCCATTTAGTAGGCTTGTCCTTTAAATCCGTAATTATATACTTAACAGATTTCTTTTTGACATCGGAAAAATAGAAATCATCTTTTACAGATGAAAACGACTCCTGTCCAATTTCACTTTCTATTTCTCGTTGAATTAATGTTGCATCTTCAATCTCTTCTGCAGAGAATTTAGAAGAATCAAGCAAAGCAGGATCAAATATTGAGTCTTGTGGAAGTTTTAACGAAAGTTGAACCGATTCTTCCTCTGGAGTTTTATCTAACAAGAAAACATTTCCCACAAAATGTTTGAACATACGGCCACTACGACCCATAATATTTTTATAGGTAAAAAAATTTAAATTTCGCGATCCTATTTTGTTTTTCCATATTATAACATTTTTCGCTTCCGTATTAACACCTTCTATAATAGAAGATGTTGAAATCAAGTCGTTTAAGCCATTTGTTCTCTCCTCAAACAACTTTATCTGAATTTGCGCTAATGATCTATGCAAACGACCATTATGCATTCCTATACCTCTTTTAGCCAAATCTGACAAATACCAAATAGGTTGATAATTATCGGACAACCACTTAGAAAAGGAATCCAATAATTCACTTGAATTACGATTTATCCCGCTGCTCAGATACGAATCCTTTAATTTTCCGATTTCAGTAAAAGTTCCTGCATAGACAAGAGTTTTTCCAGGATTTTCTTTTAAAATATCAAATAAAAATTTGGCCTTCTGATCAGGAGCAACATTTATTTGTGGATAATAATTTTTCGAGTTTAGGTATACTGTATTAAAATCAGTATAATAAAAAGACATGCCCTGAGTAAATGGATTATCTTCTAAACAGGAAATGTTTGGAGCAAGGAAATACCTTTGATTTGCCTTATTGGAAAATTGAAGCAGGCATTTTATTAACGAAGGTGCTCTATCTGGATCAAATTGAACACTCGCTTTATAAAATTCATCGATTATAAAAATATCAATATCTTGAATTACATTCTTAAAGGTCAAGGCTCGTTCTGGAGGAAATATAAATATGTTTTTCTCGCCAATATCAGAATCCGATTGAGTTATTATTTCATAATCTCTTGAAAAACTTTTATACAGTCTTCTCCTTGTTTCATCCATCAAGGCAATAGTTGGAACAAGAATCACAACATTCTGAGGTTGTTTCAACTTGATGTATGCGTCAATAATGAAACTTTTGCCAAAACTTGTTGGTGCACTTACAGCAACACTTTCACCAGCCAGCAACCTCTTCAATACCAAAGATTGTTCCCTATGCAAAATTACTGATTTTTCAAAACCAACATCTGCTCTAAACATTTCGCAAGCAAGAGAATCCATCCAGTCAGCTTGTTTCTCATCAAAATATGGGAACAATCCAACTTCGCGAATCAAATGATTCACCAAAGAGTTATACGGAATATCCTTCTCCTGAAGGAAATCAAGCATTTTAATCAATTCATTTCGAGCATCTTTTTCATTACCGCTATTCAGCAATGAATTGATTTCTCTACATTTTTCAAACACATCAGAACGAATTTCAGACACAATTAACCCCTTAAAAATTCAGCATGTTTTCGAAAATCTTCTAAAATTTTTTCTTTCTTTGGCACGGGAAACAGGACAAGATGAAATTTTATTTCCGAATATTTGGACACGTCTTTACACTTGTTTATTTGTTTCTTAAAATATGAATTTGCGCGATCTTTTTGAAAAGCAATCACATTATCAACATACTCTGGCGACCATTCATTTTGCGTTTCAGTCAAAGGGCATTCATATAGCAACATAATAGGAATGTGCAATATCGGTTTAATTTTATCAATTGAAATATCATCGTCCAGCAGTGATTTAATTTTTGTTCTTAAAGACTCATTCATTTCTATCAAATCTAAATCCCGAACATCCGTAATTATACTATTTTCTTTTTTTATATTCGCCGTCTCACATATATCATGAACTGACTCTACAATTTTATACAATCGAGCATCTTCTATATTATTATAAAATTTTGCCTCTCCATGCCATAGTGAAAAAGAATCTTCTGATTCTATGACAACATGTACACTATCAGCCCCTTTAGCAGGGTCCTGTGAATTTTGTTTGTAATATATTTTAGGCACGGCGGAAATTGCTCCGTAATAGTCTTTCATAACTCCATATAAAAGAGCTTCAGCAATTTCGCCCCCTTTTTCTTCCCCTGCGTTTTCTACCAATTTTAATTTTTGGGAAGCCTTTTTTAACAAACTCATTGGGTTGCCATATAAAGCCTGCCGTTCCCTTAGTGATAAAGCCGTTTCTTGCAAATTATCCCAAATATAATTTTGGAATTTTTCATAACGCCATTTGCCGTCTTCAAAATCATTTACTAAGCCCAAAACAGATTTGTTATCAATAGGAGATAACGATGCGACAGTACATATAGTAGAAAAGGGGACCTTGTTAATTATTATTTCAAATGGAACAGACATATTACGCCCCCATTTTAGAGAGGAGAAGGGTTTGCGTTTGGGTTAATATTTTTATTTCTTTAAAGCAACACACAAATTTCTGCATTATTGCAGAAAATGCTTGTTTTACAGAATTATCATCAACAATCAAAATCGGTTGTGCCGAAATAACATCTTGACTGAGATTTTCTTGTGCTCCGCCTGTCGCGAGCCGCTTTATTTCTTCCTGGTTAACCAAAAAATGGAAATACAAAAAAGCAGCATCAACTTCACTTTTGCAAATCATGTTACAACAAGCTTGATTTGTTGTCGTTTCGCATTGCAAATAGCCGACTTGTGCAGCAGTTGCCCCATACATAGCCATAACGACGGAACCTGTGGGAATCAGCTTTGCAGAGCTATTCTTTAAGCCGGCTTCGCTGATGTATTCTTCCGTTTCAAAAATGACATTATTTTGGACTTCACCAGTTTTCAACCATGGATAATCTTTGGAATTCCAATAATCATTATTTGTTCGGCTAGGTGTTCCGCCTGATGTCATTTTAGCACAAAACTCGCCAACGGTTCCCATCCTCCAGCCTTCGGGCAGGTTGTTTGGGTCGATGTTGTCGACGAAGGTGTGGCGGTAGAGGGTTTGGGCGGTTTGTTCGAGGGTGGAGATGAGTTTCTTGTTGGTTTCAATGCGGGTGGCGAGGGTGTTGTATTCGGCGACGGTTTCACGCTGTTTTTCAATTGCGGGGACGGGGACCTGGACTTCGCACATTTCTTCCCAGTCAAAGACCTCGCGGGCGCTGCCGTGAGAATGGAAGCGGGCGTAGCGGTCAAATTCCGGGCGACGGAACCACATCATCAGATATTCGGGATCCAGGGCGTTCGTATCAACGACTTCAAAAACGGTATAGGCCTGCGAAATGATGGCGTCGTCATATCCGTCCAACAAGGCAACTGAAATTTTATCACCATTGCGAGACGTTACGGGACCATAAGCAAATTGCCCCTTGGTCACCACTTTATAGGCGGACAAATCTGTGCCGACAATATTGGCGATAGAGGGCATGAATTCTTTCGTGATGCTCACGCCAAGTAACCGCGTCACTTTCAAGTCCCTGTTCCGCACATCTACGGGCCGTATGTAGTCACCAAGCCGTTTCATCATCGAAACAGATCCTCCGCTTTAACAATACTTTGTATTAAAGACGCATATTTTCCATTCGCCACTCCAAAAGGCGCAATCATTGTCAAGTGCAGCGTCTTGTTAGTCTTCACATCATCCCTGAAAATGTCACGGCGTTCCTTCAACCACTCGGCATAGTCTTTCTTTATCTCGAAGGGTCTGTCACAATACTTTATTTCGCACAGGTCTATCACCTTGTCGCTCCGGTCTATAATCAAGTCTATCTGGGAACCTTTCTTGCCGTTTTTCTTTGACCACGAACAGACGTCGCTTTCGATTCCCGATATACCCAAAGCCGCTTTCACTTGAGCGACGTGGTGTATGCAAACTTGTTCGAACGCATACCCCTGCCACGCATTGCGTTTGCTGTCAGACAAATTGCTCCACGCATTTTCATTCATGCCCTTGTAGTCCTTTACGAACCGCAAAAAGAACAACGTAAACATGTCGGTCAACTGAAACAGAGCCTCATTCCTTTTTTTGCCAAAAGACTGGTAATGGCGGATAAAGTCGCACTTTTCCAGATTTTCCAGGACTTCGCTCAATTTTCCGTTATCTGCCGCACCAAGTCCCGAAATAATAGCGTTCCTTGTGAGGCCCACAAGCTTTGCGGACAACAGTTCTACAACCTTCCTGTAAATTGTCGATTCGTTAAAGAGCGACCGAAACAGAAAGTCGTATTCTGTCCTGAGTACAGCGTTTCTCTTGAAAAAAAGCTTATCTATATTTTGCCTCAAGCTAAGCGACGAATCTAGCAACGATAGATAGTAGGGTGTTCCACCCAGGCACATGTAGGTTTCGACGATTTCCGAATCAGACCAGTCAAAGTTTTCTTTTGCAAGGTATTTACGGGTTTCAAGCAACGAAAAGGGAGCAAGATAGATAGGCCTAGTCACCCTATTGTGCAGTCCGCCCTTGTCGCCCAACAGCTTGTTCACCATCCAGGTCGTAGCGCTGCCGCAAACCACCAGTTTCAACCTTTGGCAATCGGCTCCCCAGCTGTTCCAAAACATTTCCAGGGCCCTGAGGAAATTGGATTTCGGCGTGTCAAGCCACGGCAGTTCGTCAATAAATACGACAATCCTTTTTTTCTTTAATGTCCGAAGGTAATTTTCCAGCTGGTCAAAGGCCTCAAACCAGTTCTTGGGAATGTTTGTACTTTGCCCGCTGAACTTTTGAAGTTGCTTTTTCCAGTTTCTCAGTTGTTCAGCCTTGCTTACCTGATACACCCCTGTTGTATAGAAATCGAATTCTTCCTTGAAAAATTGCTTGACAAGGAACGTCTTCCCTATTCGCCTGCGACCATAGATTGCGACAAACTCCGCTTTCGGACTTTCAAAGCATTTTTGCAAGGTCTTTTGCTCTTCTTGCCGGCCAACAATTTTCTCTGAATAGTCCATACGCCCTCATTTTTTCGCTCAAAAATGGCAAAATATACCGATTATGGTGCGGAAAATATGTAAAAAAGAGACTTTCCGCACCAAAATCAACCTGTTTGAAATATATATAATTTGCAACGATTGCGCAACAGATCTACGGGCCGTATGTAGTCTCCAAGCCGTTTCATATTCTGCCCTGTCATAGATTCTCCAAGTCTATCAAAACCATCCACGAACCTTTTCTTGTCGTGCCTTCGTGCTTAATCGCGGGGACTTCAAGTTTACCTAGTTTGTTCAAATAATACTTGGTGGTATTCAAGTTCATTCCCAAGTATTTTGCAATTTGTCCCTGAGTTGCACGTGGATTGGCTACCAGATAATGCATAAGTTTGATTTCAATCGGCAAGTATTTTTGAGTCGATTGGGTGGCGGATTGGGTGGTCGATTGGGTGGCGGATTGGGTGGCCGCAGTCTCTTGCTTAGCGAAAAACGCAAGCATCACATCCCCGGGGTGCACAGTATATTCCGTCTTGACTCCATAATCCTTGCAAAGCCTGCACATGTTTTCGATGCCGCGCCCCCACGCTTCCACGTAGCCAGCCCTAAAAAACGCGTTTGCGATTTTGGGGTTGTATTGTTCCGAACGATGCCTTTGCATCAATGTTTCGGCGGTCCAATTGGCCGGGAAAACGCAATCGTTGCTTATAAGGACTTCGTTCTCGTGTATGCGAATTTGAATCGGGACTCCGGACGAGTAATTCGAATGCATCAGGGCGTTGTAAACGGCTTCGCGCATGGCATCCTTTGGAATGGGGTAGCGTTCCACCCGAATCAGGCCGTCGTAACTGATGCGTGCCTTGAAATACTTGAGGTAAATGAGCTCGACGACTCGATCCGCTTGAATGAACAACGAACCGTAAATTTCATCTTGGTTTGCAAATCGGGCCCATCGCCAAAAAAACCTATTTTCACGTATGCGCCACCAAACCATTTTTCCGGCTTGCGGTGAAAAAGCAAGACTGCGGCTCGGGTCAATTTTCCATCTACAACCAGATTCAGGCTGTCAAGCAGTTCTTCGTCCGTCATCGACAAATCTTGCGCAGTCATCCGGCCCGACTTTTTCGCCTCCCGGCGGAAGATGTCGAAGCTTTCCTTGTCCAAATCCCTAAAGCTGACTCCATCGACAGGGAGAGCATCCCATTTCGTTCCGGTCTTGTTCAGCAAAAACTGCGTGAGCGAAGCACCTTGCAAAAGCTGCTTTGTGCTCCCGGTCCGGTAATGATATTCGCCTTTATAGTTTACGGGATATGTACTCGGAGAAATCGAGATTTCGATGTATTCCTTGGAATCTACAGAAAGCAGGTTTACATCTACCAGCAAGCCCAATGCATCCCTGACTTTATTCGGGATATCTTCCATGAGCTTCTTGGCATTCTGCAATCCGATGACACGTCCCTTGTCATCTACGCCTACAAAAATCTTTCCACCTTGAGCATTCGCAAAACCGCATATCCACTTGATATACTCATCTCGCCACGATTCCTTGTACTCGATGTTCTGACTTTCGGGCATATCGTTCCTTAAAGGTTAATCATTTTGACTTGATATACATTCGTCCGCTTTTGTATGCAATAGTGCCTGCTTTCCATCACGCTACAATTCAAATCCCAGGTTCTTGAATACTTTGGCGAGTTCCTTTTCGCTTTCTTTTTCGGCCTTGAGGAGGGTGCGCATTTCCGCTTGGAGTTCGCGCATCTTTTCATCAAAGTTCACGGCCTCGTCGCGGTTCTTGAATTCGATGTACTTGCTCGGCACGAGCGACCAGTTTTTCGCCTCGACTTCTTTTAGGGTGGCGGTGGCGCAGTATTCGGCTTCGTCCTTGATTTTCTGCGTTTGCCACTTGTGGTAGGTGCCGCTGATTTTTGCGATGTCCTCGGCGCTGAACTGGGTGTATTTCTTTTCGAAGGGTTCGCCCATCTGGCGCAGGTCCATAAAGAGCACTTCGCCTTTGCGGTTACGGTACTTGCGCATGGCATCGCCGACCTTGACTTCGCGGGCGGTCTTGTTGTTGTTCAGAATCCAGAGCGTCACGCTGATGTCGGTGGAGTAGAACATGTTGCGGGGCAGAATGAGGATTGCCTCGACCTTGTCGTTCTGCAAAAGTTCCTTGCGGATTTGCTGTTCGTCGCCTTCGCCGCTGAGCGCGCCGTTACTGAGCAAGAAGCCTGCCACGCCGTTTTCGGAGAGTTTCGAGAGGATGTTCAGAATCCAGCCGTAGTTCGCGTTGCTCGTGGGCGGCACGGTGTAGCCTTTCCAGCGCGGGTCGTCGAGGAGTTCGTTTTCGGCACGCCACGATTTTTGGTTGAACGGCGGGTTCGCCATGATAAAGTCGGCTTTCAAATCCTTGTGCTGGTCTTCGGCAAAAGTGTCGGCGGGTTTGTCGCCCAGGTTGCCGGAGATGCCGCGGATGGCAAGGTTCATCTTCGCTAGTTTGTACGTGGTGCCGGTGTATTCCTGGCCATATACGGAAACTTCGCGCTTGTTGCCGTGATGCGCCTCGATAAACTTCATGCTTTGCACGAACATGCCGCCCGAACCGCAGCAGGGGTCGTAAATCTTGCCGCGGTAGGGTTCAATCATTTCGGCGATGAGACCGACGATTGTCTTGGGCGTATAGAATTCGCCTTTGCCCTTGCCTTCGGCGATGGCGAACTTGCCAAGAAAATATTCATAGACGCGGCCAACGACATCCTGTTCCTTGTCCTTGATGGTGTCGATGCCGTCGATGTCGCTGATGAGCGCCGCGAGTTTTGCAGTGTCGAGCTGCAGGCGCGAAAAATAGTTGTCGGGGAGCGCCCCACGCAACGCCTTGTTCTTCTTTTCGATGTTCGCAAGCGCGGTGTCGATCAGGAGCGCAATGTCGCTTTGGCGAGCATGCTCGATGATAAAGCTCCAGCGGGAAGTTTCTTCCAGGTAAAAGACGTTGTCCTTGTTGTAGAACTCGGGCATTTCCACGTATTTCTGGCGGCCGGCGGCGATGAGCTTTTCGCGCAATTCCTCGAACTTGTCGCTCGCGAACTTGAGGAAGATAAGCGAAAGCACCACGTGCTTGTATTCGGCGGGTTCCACGCTGCCGCGCAACTTGTTCGCAGACTCCCAGAGAGAGGCCTCTACAGACTTTTCGGGGACGGATTTCTTTTTTGCGGGCGCAGACTGCGCGGAAGACGATTTTGTTCTAGGCATTTCGGAAATATATAATAATGGAATGACGGCGGAGCGACAAGGGATATCAAAGCACCTTGAATCCGGCCAATTCCAAACTCGCCTTGAACCGCGGGAACTCCGACTCCCTCACGGCAATGCGCTTACCCTCCATCTTGACACATAAACCCTGAAGTGAAAGTTTCCCGATTTCGCGGACAAGGGCGGCGTTCATATTTTCGAGCGAAAAGACCAGCCAGTTTCTCTCTTCTTCTAGCATGACAAAACCTTCTAGAAGTTTATCCCTGAAATCTTTCCAGATTTGGGGTAATTCCCCCTCTGTCAGCGTTTCCATGTTTTCAAAAAAATCGTTCACCTTCGTTTTTGTATCGCAGGTATTTCTGAATTTAATCCGGTCAATCCTGAATAGCGTATGCGATAGCACCGTACAATACGGAGCAAGGAAAATTTGCGAAGGCTTGTCGTCCTTGTCGACATGAATTGTCAAATTGCGCTCGTCCAATTTTACCGGCAAACGCTTCTTGACATTCTTTAGTTCAAGAGAGTCTTTTAAATCGAAAACGTATTTACCCAGTTCCGTCATGCGGATATGCCCGATTTTTCCGAAACAGAAAAAATTCAGGTTGTTCAGCCAGCGGGCTCCGTTATCCGGTATATCTTCCGGCGCATTACACGGGTTCCACGTAATTTCGAACAGGCCTATAGATGCGAGCGCAAGGAACAAGTTTGTATAAGCCGGTTCATGCACAAGTGCCTCGTACCGCTGTCGATCACGGATCCTGATATTTTCCTTGCACTGGACAGGACTGCAGAACCTGTCTGGTAGTTTATAGAAGCAGGCCACATCCAAATCGCAGCCAACAGGAGTCAACTCAGGCAGCCCCTTTGTCTCAAGATTTTCGATATAGTCCTTAAAATTCACGGGTTCTAGCGGCGGGTATTCCTTTATCAGCTTGAACAGCCTTTTGAAATTTTCATTCCGTTTTTCCGATGTCAGACTGTCGTAATAGTCATATACCGTCGCATGCGGATACAGGAGCTTCTTGTCAAATTGAATGGCGTATCCTTTCATTTGCCCGCTCCTGTAATAAATTTTCAAGTCCTCCTTTCCGAAAAAAATCCTCACGGCCCGCTTTATCAAATCTTGCGGGGTTGCCAAGAGTTTCGAAAATTCCCGCTTGTCCATTCCCGCCTCCATTCCCTGGTGAACGAATAAGGAAATGAAGTAGAACGCAAGCATGGTGCGGGCGTTTTGCATCCGCTTTACATTTTTATCCGGATAAGAGAGAAGGGGCGAAGGATATCCGGCGTCGTTTTTGAGTGTTTCCACGGAAAAATCCGCCCCATTCGCAAATTCCGAGAGTTTGGCAACTTGATCGACCCGCTGCAGAAGTACTTTCAGTAACGGGGAGCCCATTTCGCGCCCAAAGAAATCCATATTCGAAAGGGTCAGATAAATTTGTGGCAAGTTGGCAACAAGTTCTTGCCCGGCTTCCTCTGTAAAAAGTTCATTGGAATTGAAAAAATCTTCAGGCGACAACCTCACCCTCGGTTTTTGATAAGAGGCGAAGTATTCCTGCAAACGCTTTTTTGTGTATGGCGGGACAAAGAAAATTTCCCTGTAACCATATTGAATCGCAAAGGAAAGCGGGTACTCGTAATCGTTAAAATAAGATTTTGGCTTATCTCGTTCGACAAGTTCCTCAATCTGATTCGTAAAAACATACGGGTCAAATGCGAGATGCAAGAAACTTTTCTTGACATGGTTGCCAAAGCTGTTATAGTAGGCTTCGAAAGCCTCCCTGTCGCAAAACGCTTCTGCAAGTGCCCTGCAGTATGTTGCTACGTTCATGTTTCCTGGTTTTAGCAGCCGGCTACCGTAATTCTTTATATCACTTGCGGTAGTGCTGGATAACCGTATTTCATGGGTGATTTTATTTAGCAGCGATTCCGGGACAGTGCCCGTTTTCACCATGTCCGACGCCAGCGACACATTGGGTACCGACGAAGCGAGCTTGCTTGCGACTACGCGCTGTAATGCTACGTCATTCGCCTTTTTCATCTTTTTTATATCGATAATTTTCGAAGCGCCGGGAGACCACTCCTCCAATTTTTTCTGCAATTGAGTCAATTTCTTATTCTTCGGCATAAAAACCTACACGTTCAAGAGGTAGTTGATGTCTTCTTCGGTAAGTTTCTTGATTTGCTGCCCGTCCGAAGAAATGATGGCACTGAACAGGTCCGCCTTCTTTTGCTGGAGTTCCATGATTTTTTCCTCGATGGTTCCGCGGGAAATCAGCCTGTAGCAGAATACGGAGCGTGTCTGGCCAATGCGGTGCGTACGGTCGATAGCCTGCTGCTCGGCACTCCTGTTCCACCACGGATCCAGAATGAACACGTAGTCGGCACCGGTCAGGTTCAGCCCCACGCCGCCCGTCTTGAGCGTCATCAGGAATACCTTGTATTTTCCGTCCTGCTGGAACTTTTTCACCAGTTCCGCGCGATTCGTGGTAGCTACCGTCATGACAAGGTGCGCTATTTCCGATTTTTCGAGCCGCTCCGCCATCGCATCTATCGATGCCAAGAAATTCGAGAACACGAGGCAACGGTGCCCGCTTTCGACAAGTTCCGCAATGGCATCCACCAGCCTTTCCCACTTGGCTCCTTCGACAACGCCCTCGGTCTTGCTTTCAGGAACAGTAGCGATCTGGCGCAGCTCGGTCAGAGCCTGCAAAATGCAGAACTGGGATTTCTCGAATCCGTTTTTCGCAATTTCGCCCTTAATCAATTTCTGGTAGAATATGCGCTGCTGCTCGTAAAGTGCCGCCTGCTCGGAAGACATGTCCACATACATCACCTGTTCGGTCCGTTCCGGAAGTTCCTTCGCTACCTCCTGCTTTAATCGCCTCAGAATGAACGGACGGATTTTTGCGGAAAGTTCGCGGGCGGCCTCTTCATCATTTTCTTTCTGGATGGGGTTTCCGTAACGGCAATTGAATTCCCCTTCGGTCCCGAACATCGGTGGATTCAGGAACCGGAAAATGGAATAAAGCTCTCCCAGGTTGTTTTCCATGGGGGTTCCGCTCAAGGCAATGCGGTGTCTAGCAGAAAGGAGCATCACCGCCTTGCTCGCCTGGCTTGCCGTATTCTTGATTTGTTGCACTTCGTCGAGCACGACATATTCAAACTCTTCACCTTGCAAAATCTTGATGTCGATTCGGACAACCGCATACGTGGTGAGGATAACGGAGTGTCGCCTGGCCTTATCGATACTGCGTTCAGTGCCGTAATAGGCGTAGACACTCAGTTCAGGCGCGAACTTTGAAAGTTCGTTTTTCCAGTTCTCGATAAGGCTCTTGGGCACGACCACAAGCGAACTTCCCTTGGACTTTTTTGCATAAGCGCTTGCAAGGAGCGAAATGGTCTGGATAGTCTTTCCAAGTCCCATGTCGTCGGCAAGGCAGGCCCCCAGATTGTTTTCGGTTACATAGCCAAGCCACTGCAAACCGTATTTCTGGTAATCGCGAAGTTTCTTTACGACAGGCAACTTCGCCGTCTTTCTTTCGGGAATGGTATCGAACCCGAAATAAAATTTTTGCCACGGAAGTTCTGTTTCTTTCGCGTTTTCGATTTTGGCATTAATAAGACTATCGACAAGGGGCATATCAAAGAAGGATATTTTATACGTACCATCCTTCTGTTCGCGCCCCAGTAACCGCTTGAGCCGCGTAAAGAAACTCTTGTCGATAATGGCACGGGAACCGTCGGAAAGCGGAATAAAATTATTTTCTTCGTAAAGCTCGACAATCTTTCGTGGTGACATTATTTCGCCGTCAATTTCGACAGTACATTTCGTGTCGAAATAGTCGATACCATCCCCCACCGAAATATGCGTCTGCGGCGTCACCTTCTTGAACTTGAATTTGCTCAACGCCTCGGTCCCGAAGAGCCGGTAATTCTGTGCAAGGTCACTCAAATTTTCAGAAAGGAACGGAAGCGCAAGCGCCGATGTGATATACAATTCGTCGCCTTCAATGTCGTAGGCCCTGGCGCCCTCCTCCTTGCATTCCGGGTGTCGGCTGATACAGCCCCTCAAGAGGGAATCCATCTTTTTCCAGCTCTCGGTGCCACCGTATGTTACAGGAATCCTCGAAATGGTGCGGCTTGATACATGCAGGCGCACAAGGGTCGAAGGCTTGTTTTCCGAAACAAAGTCAACTGGGAACGGATCGAAGCACCACATCTGTCGAATCGAAAGGTTTCCCGATTCGTCCAGCCCCGCAAAGTGGAGCGCGGGTTCGGCGGGAGTTTTAGGCATGGGCGTTTCGCTAAATTGCGTCATCTCGATTTTGATGGAAGGGAAAATGGAAGCAAACAGCGAGAGGAACTTTTCAATTTCCTTCCCGTTCAAAACGCCTTCGATATCCGAGAGCTTGTTGTAGTTAATCCCCAGGTCCCGCGTCCTGTAAATCTTCTTTCCGCAAAGTGCATAGGTAGGGCAAAGCGGAATTGGATTTTCAAGCGTTTCCGTTTCGGTGTTTAGGACAAGCGAAAGCTTGAAATCTACGCCGGAAAAATCCTCCTTCAATTCTTCTGAAGGGTCGATACGCAAAAGAACCGCCGTCCGTTCTGTCTTTTCGGCGTTGGTCACGATGCTTTTTCCAAAACGGAAATTTCGCTCGCCCTTGAAAAGCTGGTAGGCAAATTCCGCACTCTGGTCAAGATAAACCACTCCGTTCGGCCCATCTCCCCACGAAACCGTATTAAGCCGTTGTTGTTTGAAACGGTCTATGGCAAGGTCCAGCGGAGAACCGCCGCATACAACGTCTTCGAGAGCAATCAAAGCGCCCTTGTCGTTCGAAAAAAAGAAATAGGCACGCCCGCTTTCGTCAATACCTAAATTGAATACAGTATCTTCAAGCGGGATGTTCGCCCTAAAATTTTCTGTCGTGGCAGAGGCGTTTTGCCAGATATCCGAAATTTGTCCTAATGATAGTTTCTTGGGAGCTCGCCCGCCTTCATTTTTTTTGGCCATGGTGCAAAATGTAACTTTTTTGCTCATTTATACCGGCATCAGCCCCTTAAGTCGCCTTATTTTCGCCAATGAGGGCGATTTTCAAAATGGCGATGTAGAACTTTGGTGTTGAAGCCACCAGTAATGTTTAAGATTTTAAACACAAGTCCTTTATGATGGTCAAAATCGCCATTCTAAGCCACGGACTTATCCACAACACCAGAGTCATACTTTCCCTACTATTTTCTACTCACTTGTACACTAAACATATATTCCTGGAGCGGGATTGTCAAGACTCTTGTTTCAAGATTAGGTAAGGTTTCCCCGCGATTCATCTGTCTGCTACCCATTTTGTAAGCATCCTCATATTATTCAGAAAACTGGCAAGGGGCGTAAGGAAATTTTACAACCAACGATTACTTCACCAAATCCAGCAAGCGTTCGTAGGAATCTACCACGTCGTAGGTGACGGAGTCGCTGGAAATGGCAGCGAAATGTTTGCGGGCGCACTTGATTTTGGCGGATTCGATTTCGCGGAGTTCCATAGTGCTCATAGAGCCCTTGGTTTCGGCAACAAAATACACGTGTTTGACTTCGCCCTCATGGAAGGCAATTGCCCAGTCGGGATTATACTTGCCAACGGGCGTATTGATAAAGAATCCCTTGGGCAGCTTGATATACAGCGAAACTTCCTTGCTCGTTTCCAGTTTCTGTGCGAAGTCGCGTTCGTTACTGGAATCGTAAATCAAGTGGTCGTATAAATGCTGGTGCGTTTCGCAAGCATTCATACCGAGGCGTCCCTTCATCGTGTTATCGGTAAAGATGCTCGTCTCGTAACTGGATTCCAGCTTGTTATACGTAATATGCTCAATGATGACGGTCGCCTTCTGCTCGTTGATTAGGCGACTAGCCTTGATAATAAACTCTTCGGGGTTTTCCTGGAACTGGTCAAAGACGGGCTTCTGGATTTTGCTCAGAATTTCGCCGACCGTCTTACGGGTAAGTCCCGTATCTTCGACAATTTTTCCAATCAAATCATACTTGACGCTGGAATTTGCGGTAGCGACGGCGGCCCTGGATTCCGTAGATTCCATCTTGAAAGCGTTACCCGCATCTAGTTGCTCCTTGGACTTGATTTTGTCCAGAGAGCCCTGCGACACCCTGAAGAAAATCTTCGTCACGCGTAAATTCGCATTCAGCGCATCGACCGACTTACGGACAAGTTCATCCGTCTCGAAATCCACCACGTAAGCAGACTTCGCATTAATCTTCTGCCAGAGTTCCTTGAACTCCTTGGAATTGTACTTGCTCTTGTTCAGGCGCAGTTCCACATTGTTCTTGCGGGCATCTTCGGGCTTAATCGCATCGGCATCGTAAAGCGTATCAAGAACGCCACAAATGCTTGCAGAATAAGGAGCAACTTCTTCGCAAAGGCATAGCGTACCCGCAGCCTTGTCCGTGCGATACTTGTCTGTCAAAGCGCCCTTCTTCACATAGCCGCATTCCAGCAAAGCATCGTAAACCGTCTGCGCAAAGTCATCCGTCACAAAAAGCTTTTCGCCAGATTCCGAAGTAAACGACTTTCCCTTGAACAGGTCTATCGTCACCTTGACCGGGCGGCTGCCAATCGTTTCCGCCATTTCGGTTTGCAACGCCTTCGCGAAATCCTCGTAACTCTCGTTCGCGATAACCGTCAGCACATTCACCGAATGCACATCACCGCCCAAGACGCTTTCATCCATGCGTTCGCCGTTCTGATTTACGCATAAACGCAAGCCGCGGCCCACTTCTTGCCGCTTGCGGACTTCCGAAGCGCTGCTCTTGAGCGTGCATATCTGGAAAACGTTCTGATTGTCCCAACCTTCCTTCAATGCAGAATGGCTAAAGATAAACCGCACCGGTTCTTCGCGCGAAAGCAGGCGTTCCTTGTCCTTCATGATCAAGTCATAGGCGTCGATATCGTCGGAATCCGATGACCCGCGGGCAACCTTGCTATCCACAAAGCGACCGCCGCCCTTCTTGCTCTTGTCGATGGAGAAATACCCCGCATGTGCCTTGTGGGCATCCGTCTTTTCTAGGAATTCAAAATACTCCGGACTCTCCAGCAAATCCTGCTGCATCGACTTGCGAATGGTTTCATATTCTTCTTCGAACATTCTGGCGTAAATGCCCATTTCATCCGGAGCGTCATAATCACGATACTTCTTGACCTCGTCAATGAAGAACAGCGAAAGCACCTTGATGCCCTTGCCGAAAAGTGCACGTTCGCGCTCGAAATGCGAAATAATCGTTTCGCGAATCTGAATCCGACGCAACTGTTCCTCGTTCACCACACCCACGCAGTCTCCGGCATAAATCTTCTTGCCGTTCGTGAAAGTCACAGAAGAATCATTGCCGTTCACGTCGGTAACAGTATAGCCGTCCTTGTATTCTTCGAGACCACCCGACTGTTCGTAAAGATTAAAACCCTTCGTGACATGGGCCTTTTTCTTGAGCAGGCCACCCTTGCCCTTGCAATCAAATTCAAGAGTCGCGACAGGAGCCTTGTCCGTAAACACCTGAACGCCTTCCAAGTACAAGTAGCCCTCGGTCGCCGTAGAACCGCTCACCGTAATGCCCTTGACACTAATCTTTTTGACCAGGTGCTTGTTGTAGGCATCCATCGCATCGAGGCGGTAAACCATGTTGTAGATGGCGTCCTTGCGGTGAGTCGCCGAATAGCGCAAGGTCAACAGCGGCTGGAATTCCGCAAGGCCCTCTTTCGTCTTCTTGCCTTCGACACTCTGCGGCTCGTCAATAATCAGAATCGGGTTCGTGTTCGCAATCACATCAATCGGGCGGCGGCTGCGGAACTCGTCCAGCTTCATGCGGATACGGCGCGCATCCTTGCCCGTAGCGTTGAACGCCTGCGAGTTAATAATCATCACGTTGATGTGGCTGTCCGACGCAAAGTGGTCAATCTCGGTCAAGTTCTGCGAGTTATAGATAAAGAACCGGATAGACTTTCCGTATTCTTCCAGAAAATGTTCCTGCATAATCTGGAACGACTTATAGACACCCTCGCGAATGGCGATGCTCGGTACCACCACGATAAACTTGGTCCAGCCGTAGGCGCGGTTCAGCTCGTACATCGTCTTGATGTAGGTATAGGTCTTGCCCGTACCCGTTTCCATTTCGATGGTCAGGTTGTAATGGCCTTCCAGTTTGTCGGACTGCGGCAAAAGATTCGCAGACTGCACTGCCTGCAAGTTCGCAAGCACCTTGAAATCACTCAGCTCGGGCGCCAGACGCTGGTTGCAAAAACCGGTCACGCCCCTCTGCGCAGGCACACTGCCGCCAAAGAGCTTGGTCGTCCCCGAATCCATCAAGTAGCTCGATTCCAGGTAGGGCTGCCCCGCGAAAACATCGCAAACGGCCTTCGCGGCATCCGCCTGGAACTGCTGGTACTTGAACTGGATTTTCATAGTGTAAAATTAGGAATGTTTTGCAGAAAGTTCTGTTTCTTCAAGTATCTGCACAAGGACTTTGTAATCAAGATACTGGATGCCTTCAACGCCCTCATGGATTTTATCGGCAAGCTTGCTCTGGTAATACAGATCCATAGCTTCTTCCAGCGAACACTTACGCACCTGCGCCAAATGCGCTATAATCCGTTCTTCCAGACGTTCCTGATAAACCTTCTCTAGAACTTCGCCATCCATAAGCTAAGCCTCTTCGCCAGAAACAAACGTCAGCAACGAATCAATCGCTTTCTGCGTAATGAAGGCAATCTGGTCGTAATGCGGATACACCTTGATTTCTCTCAAGGCACGGTCTAAATCCCAGATTCCCGAATGATACATATCTACCACACGGAAAACCTTGTCGTTCGCGACCTTGCCTACGATAACGTCGTAATCCTTGTAATCCAAAGCCCCATCTCGGCACTTGCAGACAAAATTTATCCATTCAGTCAAATCTTCTGGAAAAGTCTTTACCGATAAATCGCTTGTAAAATCCGACATCTCGTAGATGTTCAGAACAGGACTCGCACCATCATAAATTTTTGACTTTCTTTCGGCCCAACGGATAGCCTGCTCGCGAACGGTAGTCACATAGAACCCCATCCCGAAATCAAGGGGCCTATAGGAATGATTGATATCAGGCTTCTGCACGACCTGTATTGAACCATGGTAAACAATCATATGGCTACCTTGCGGACTTTCAAATATTCCTCAATATCGCTCACGACAAAATCAGTCCCCTGCGTGTGCATTATTTCGTAATTGGGGACAAGAAACTTTTGAATACAACCAGAATCCCTAAGTTTTTTATATACGGCGGACGGCAGCTGATTCCACTTGTTCGCGCAAGCGTGAATCATATACACGACAAATTCGAATGAATCCTGAATCATAATGCCTCCGTATAATTTAAAAGATACTTATTTATCAACGCGAATAATATCCGCCGTTCTTTGGAGGTGTTCTAACCGCCATTTGATTTTAAAGTTCCCAATTCGTTCTGAAAGTATTAATCAATCTTTCTTGTCGATTTTCCACAACCTCTAATGTCCATGAACTTTCGCTCAAAACTTGCGTTGCCAGAGCATAGGAAGTTACACCATTCTTTGACTTGAAATATTTTTCTTTTTTCTTCTCGAAGTCAAAATTTTGCGCAGCAGAATTATGCTTTCTGGTTAACGGTATCAAATTTCCAATTTTATGAACCCAATTTTTCCGGGTTTCTGCATCGGGCCAAGTAGTAGCCCATTCAGATTCTGGATCTACTGTTTGTGGCAAAACATGTTCAATAGTAAGAATGGCGGGATCATAAGACGCCCCAGCACTGGCAACAAAGCTATCCAATCTGAGTATTATATAATTTCTCCTTTTAGCCATCTCGTCATAAACGTTTCCGCTCAATACATTCATAAATTTTCGTTTTTCATCTTCAGTTAGTTCAATTGAACTTATCTTCGCATCTTTAGAATGATTGGGGTTCACTTCCATTTCGGCCAGAATTTTAGCATATCGTTCAATTCGATGATTTACATCCTGAGAAGTAATCTGCAAATATGCTGCCAAACGTTCCAGTTTCTTCACGAACCAAAGGATATAATCTGAATCGTCTTTCTTTCCCGCAAAAAATTTTATTGCTGTAGGCATCCAATCCGAGTTGTCAATTTTATTCAACCAATACAAATAATTATTTACTTGTTCAGCATTCCTTGTCGCGATATAGTCTTTTTTCTTAAGAATGCAATATGCTTCTGTATAAGGGGTCAAATAATTATCTATCAAATCAGCGGGATTAAATCTCGGTAGAATAGACTCGCTAAATTCCTCTAAAACCGTTTTCTTCGCTTTGGCTTTTATGAAAATCATTCGCATATGAGAAATAACATCGTTGAAGCCATTTCTTGTAGCATCAATTTCCAATTCTTCCCATTTTTTTGTATAACCATCTTGCCGACTTTCTTCTATTTTCCCAATAACATCAGCCTTGATAATATCAATCGGAAGTAAATCCAAGCCTCGATTATTCATCACAGAAAACACACGATATGCAGATTTTTGTGTTGGCGTCGAAACAACCACCAAGAAACATCTCATTAAGATGAACGAACCAAATTTAAGGAGATCCTCTTCGGTCATTTCTTTATCATGGATTTTCTTTTCAAAAATCTCAGCATTTTCTAAAATATGCTTTTGCGACTCCGTAGCCAAAGAAGCCTTATCCAAAGCCAACAAATCAGAAAGTTGAAATTCTTGAATATATCTTTCAAAAAATGGTTGATCTTTTTCACGCAAGTGTAATCTAGGTGATGCTGCTAATCCTTGTGACGGACGACCAGGCTCCCTTAAATAACTTTGGTAATCTGATACAATTTCAGTTTTTGAAAAATGAGTAGTAAGGACAGAAAGTAGGATAGTCAATGTAGTTAAACGCTGTTGACCATCTATTACATCAGCTCTTGGCTTATCCTCTTCTTTGATAAGAACTGTAGATCCAAGGAAATAATTTTCCTCACTTCGCTCCGATTTATAGAAGCCGTATAAATCCTCAAATAAGGTTGAAGCTTCTTCAGTTCCCCATGCGTATGGACGCTGATAAGAAGGAATATGAAAGTCAAATGCAGAACTAAAAATCTGCGAGATTTGGTATTCTTTGCCCGAAATTTTTGTACTCATATAGCATAACCTTTTTTCTACACTTTAGTTCGGGATGTATTGAAAATGGTTTAAATCCCGATCTATTGACCAAATCTTTATAGATGTCATCTTCATCTTTTTCTTCAATTTTTCAAAAGTCTGAATAATTGAATGGTCGCCCCAGCTAATACCCTCTGTCTGCTTTTTGGGAGATTTATCACTTCCAGCGGCTTCAGGAAACGTAGTCAACCATTCTAAAACATCTTCATTCTTGGGGGGATCAACAACTCGAAATGGAGCTTTTCCCGTCATAGCATCCTTTACTAGTTCGCAAAAAAGCAATGCATATTTTTTTCGAACATCTTTCCCAGTCTTTATATGAGCAATAAAATTACCAGTCTCCCAAATTGTGGAGAAAGGCAATATAAAACGATTTACCTCTTCAGGATAATTTTCAAATTCTCTCTGGACGGCATCCTTCTCTTGACAACGATCTGGAATTTCCAAAAGATTTAAAAGAATACTTGTATCAAGCAAAATAATGCTACAAAGTTCTTCTTTATTCTTTTTCTTTGACACAATTTACCTCTTAACCTTTAATTTCAGATTTCAATTTTGCCAGCCAGGAATAAGCACTTTCAGACTTCCCATTATTTGCTAAATTCTTTTTCACAAAATCATTTATTCGATTTGACACAAGTAAATCACCTAAACTTCCTTGAACGAGTAAATCAAAGTAATTCGGCAAATCTGATATTTTCCTTAACTTACTCGACCCATCCACAGGATCTCGATAACAAAAAACGCAATCAGATACAATTTCATCAGGCAAAGCGTCTAATAGTGTAGGGTTATGAGTCGTAATAAGAATTTTCAAGTGACGTTTTTGGGCAACTTCATTTATTTTTGACAAAAGAGTTTTCGCTCTTGATGGATGAATACCATTGTCCAATTCCTCAATCACAACGGTAGAGTATTCCGGCGAAGATAAAAGTGCTACAGCAATAGCCAAGACTCTCAGGGTTCCATCCGACAACAACGAAGCATCATATTCTTTTCCTTCACCCCCAAAGGATTCTTTTAATGAAACAATGCTTTCTCCACGGGGTTCTTTAATCGAAAAAAGTCCTGTAAAGTTCTGTTCCGGTAAATTTTTTATAAAATCAAGTATGTCCTTTTTATTCTTTTTTCTTTCCTCTCTAGTGTATGCCGCAGGATTTCTCGTTAGATTGTATATAACACCAGAAAGGTTCCCTCCATTTTCTGTTAACGCACGATCTCTAGCACAATAACTCCGCATTTTTGCAGGAACCGGATCTAAAAAAATAAAGGAATCCAACGTTTTCTCTATTGTTTTACATACATTAGGAATAATTTCTTTCGATTTTTCATATTTTTCTTGGAAAGGCGCAGATGTCGTTAATTGCGAAAAAATAGTCATTTGATCGGAGCAATTAATTAAATTTTTTTTACTTCCTCGAGTAAAATTATCATACGAAACAACGACATCCGAAGCATACACACCGCCTGAGCGTTCTTTAATTTTATATAAAGGAATTTTTCTTTTAGATGATGAAACCGATTCATTTGAAATATGCAATTCTTCATCAAGCAAAGAAAGCGTCAACTCAAGATTATCATAATCACAATCATCAAAATTGCACAAAAAAGAGCATTCTGATGAATCCTGGTACATTAAATTACTTATTTTTCCTCGAATCCCCCCCTCTTTATTAAATGTTGAATATGGTAGTGATGATAACTTTTGTCCTTGGGCTAAAATAGACATAAAACGCAGGGCTTCTATAGCATTACTTTTGCCGGATGCATTGGCTCCAATTAACACCGTAAAGGGAGACAATTCAAAGGTTGCATCTTTATAGCTTTTAAAATTTTGGATTCGTATAGATTTTAACATAAAGAACCTCTTCTTCCAAATATAAGTTAAATAACCTTGACTGTAGTGTTGGGGCTGATTGTTTTGAAGATTTCGGTGACGTTGATTTTGGCGGAGTCGCTTTTGAAGCTGGAGTCGCGGAAGACGGCGCGGAGGGGCTTGGCGGCTGCGATTTGGCGGATGGCGGCTTCGGGGATGTCGTTTGCGAAGCAGGCGACTAGGTCGCCGTCGTTGACGTTATAGACTTGGAGTTTTTCGATGGTTTCGGTTTTGATGGGGAGCGAGAGCGGGACGCCCCAATCGACGAGGCAGCCGAAGAGGAGGTCCATGTCGGTGCGGCCGTCCTTGATGTTGCTGATTTGCTCGACGAGGTCTTGCTGGGAGATTTCGCCGGCGGAGTAATAGACGTCCTTCATGTTGGAGTCGTCGATTTTCAGGACGCGGAAGCCGCGGTCAGAGTTTAGAACTGAGAGCTTAGAACTTAGACCTTTGATGTCAAATGCTTTATCAGCGAAGAGATCATTTTGCTGATTTCTTCCAAGAGCTTCAAGCTTGATTCGATATCCGTTTTCGTTAAGTATTTTAAGCGTTCGCAAATCAACAATTGTGTTTCCAGTTCCGCTCGTGATCCCCTTGCTATTTTCAAAAACTGGACAAACTCCTTGCTCCCCCGAGATTGCCCCTCCGCTATGTTCGACGGAATCGACACCACAGCCCTGCGAATTTGATCCGACAGAGCGTATGTTTCCTCCTTCGGCAACCTCTTCACCAAGGCATAGACCAATTCCACTAGACCCATAGACTTCTTCCAAACTTCTAATTTCTGGTAATTCTCTTGCATACTTTTCGACAATTCCTTCTTTTTCTAAGTTCTGTAAACTAAGCTCTAAGATCTGATCGCCTGCGCGGCGGATGCGTTCCTTGCCGATTTCGCAGATGGTCTTGTAAGTCGGCGACTTGGTTTCTTCCGGAACTTGAACCAAAATAAACTTGCGGTTTCCACCATCTTCCGCATTTTTCTTAAATACGGAATGAGCCGTTGTTGCAGAGCCTGAGAAGAAATCAAGAATTAAAGAATCCTTATCTGTCGCAATAGTCAAAATTCTGTCAAGCAAACGAGTCGGCTTTGGCGTATCAAAAGGTGCTTTTCCATCAAACAACGCTAAAATTTCTTTCTTCGCTTCGTCGGTGTGTCCCACTTCTACATAAGGCCATAAATTTGTTGGCAAACGCCCATCAACATTATCAAGATATGTTTTTCTACGAATTCCACCTAATCCATTTTTTGTAAAATAGAATTTCGGCCATTGTCCACGATTGTATATTACTTGGGCTTGTTTCCTTGACGTTTCTATATCATTTTTTAAAACAATTCCCAAAACACCCTTGCGAACATCATTTTCGGCAATTCCACAAACTTCGGCACGCTTTGAAGCATCGTTCAAATCTTTTAATTCATATTCACACCAACCACTCATTATCGAAAACATTTCATTTTGCTCATAACGCCAACAGCATCCCGTAGCAGGATAAATATATTCTCCCGTAAAAGGATGTTGTATCGCATAAACCATTCCTTGGTGTGTTGAAGCTCCGGGGGCATTGGGGTCGGAACTAGTCCAAGGCGCAAAGTCGTTATCAGGATTTTTGTATTTGGCATCCATTTCAGCCGTTCTTGGCAATTTATAAGGAGTCCAATTTCCATTTCTGCCATATATCAAAATAGATTCGGCTTCAGAAGCAATACCTTTTGAATCATTTCTTGGTGAGTATGTTCTTTGCCAATCAACATTAGCCACAAAACAATCTCCGCCAAATACTTCATCGCAAATCTTTTTCAGGTTTGCTTGTTCATTATCGTCGATGCTGATAAATATCACGCCATCGTCGGTGAGCAGGTTGCGGGCGAGCAGCAGGCGGCTGTAAATCATGGAACACCAGTCAGAATGGAAACGGCCGTTGCTGTCGGAATTCTGCACCATGCGATTTCCTTCGTCGTCCACGGCGCCGCTTTCTTCGGCGTACTTGGCGCTGTCCATGCGGAAGTCGTCTTTGTAGATAAAGTCGTTGCCGGTGTTGTAGGGCGGGTCGATGTATATCATCTTGACCTTGCCCACGTAGCCTTCTTGCAAGAGTTTCAGGGCTTCGAGATTGTCGCCTTCGATGTAGAGGTTCTCGGTGATGTCGAAGTTCTTGGATTCTTCCACGCAGGGGCGCAGCGTCTTGCGGATGGGTTTCGCGGCTTCCACCATGGCGTCGCGCTTGCCGACCCAGGTAAATTCGTAAGATTCGTCGCCTTCCGCGACGCTCTCGCCAAGCATCTGCTTGAGCGCATCGAAATTCACCGCCTTCTTCAGCTTGCCATCCTTGGCCTTGCTTTCGGTCACGCAATTCGGGAACAGCGCGGCAATCTTCTCGACGTTCATCTGCGCCATATCGGGAGTTTCAAACTTCATCTTTTCCATGGGATACCTTTGCTTTTTTCAAATTTGTTATCGTAGCGATTCCGTACAACGGCACATTCAGTATCTTTTCGTTGTCACGGAAGGGGAGCATCGATGTTTTTACCGCCAAATCGGGCGCAAACTGGTCACAGAACAACGTAAAACTGCGTGAGCGCAGGTTCTCGCCGGACTTGACTTCAATGGGGATAATCAGTCCATCCTTTTGCAAAATGAAATCCACTTCAGATGTGCTGCGTTCGTTTGTCCAATATCCGAGGTAATCGGGGTCCAGAGTAGAGAGTTCCTGCATCACGAACTGTTCGGCCATGGCCCCCTTGAACTCTGTGAAAATTTTGTTTCCGTCGATTAACGTTTTTGCGTCCAAACCAGCGGATGCGCCAAGCAAGCCCACATCCAACATAAAAAGCTTGAACACGTGGGTGTCCTGGTAGGCCTTCAGCGGCATACGGGGTTCCTTGACCCGGTGGGATTCCAGCACCAGCCCGCAATCGCGGAGCCATTCTATGGCAATTTCAAAATCCTTGGCGCGTGCGCCCTCGCGGATAATCCCGTACACGAATTTCTTGTTTTCTTTGCTGAGCTGTGCGGGGAGGCTGTCCCACACCATGTTCAGGCGCGGAATCTGCTCGCCAGGTGCATGCTTCGAAAAATCCGCCGCATACGAGCGGAGTATTTCGCGCTGGATTTCGCGGGCCTCGAAGTAGTCGCCAGTATCAACCCATTTCTGCACCACTTCGGGCATTCCTCCCACAAACAGGTAGCTCCTCAGCAACCCGAGCAGTTCGTCGTGAAATGGTTCCAACGCGTTCCATTGCCCGCCCTGGATAGCGTCGCAAAGCATTTCTTTTTTTGCGGCGTACAGGAATTCAAAAAACGAGAGCGGACCAAGGTCCAAGAATGACACCTTGCCCACCGGAAACGAAAGGCCGGAGTGCAGCGCAATGCCAAGCAGCGAGCCAGCTGCGACTACGGCGTATTGAGGCGAGTCTTCGCAAAAATACTTGAGCGAGGTCAGGCCGCCCTCTGCCGCCTGAATTTCATCGAAGATAATCAGGGTGTTTTCGGGGTCTATCTTTTTCCCGTAATTGAGCTCAATCGTGGAAACAATCCTCTTGATGTCAAAATTTTCAGAGAACAAGTCACGGAGGCGGCGCTCGTTTTCAAAATTGATATAAACGGTTTCGGCAAAGGAGGTCTTGCCGAACTCCTTCAAAAGCCAGGTCTTTCCAGTCTGTCGAGCTCCACGGACTATCAGCGGCTTGCGGTCCTTACGCACTTTCCACTGAGCCAGCTGTTGCATCGCAAATCTTTCCATAATGCCTCTTTTTTGCCGTTTTACAGTAAATATATACAAAAAAAGCGTCAAACAACAAAAATATCTTGATAAAAGTGTAATTTAAATACATTTTTATCAAGATATTCAGACTTCGCGAAGAAAATTGGCGATTTTAGCGAAATTTAGCCGTTTTTTGGCAGAAATTGCGCCGCATGTTGAAATATCTATAATTTTGACCAGATTTTATGTTGAAAAAACAATAATTTTTTGAAAATGAATATGTAGACCGAAACCGTTTGCGTTGGAAGGGTGTAGACTTCTTTGATGCTTTTTAGTCTTTCGAGTCTTTTTTTATTTCGATTTCATTCAAAATAGTTGCCAAATTTGCGGTATCTGCAGTTGAGGATTCCTCAATTGCGTCATCCTGGCAAATTTTATCAATTACCGAACATGCTTCTTCGTAAGCATCGGCATAGTAGGAATTGCGTTTCATTTCTTCTGAACTAGAGAAAAACTCTCTTATCCGCCATTTGGGCGATTGCTCAAAATATAATTCCAAAAACTCTTCAAGTACAGCAGGTGTCATCCGTTCGCCAAGAACTTCTTCTTCTTTATCCTGGAGGCTTATCTTATCTTTGGTAGATGAAAGAAACACTACAGGAACACCGCCTTCTTCAACAATCCCTTTTAAATTTTTTCGGCCGTAGAAATGCCATTTCATTTCACGACTTTCTCTAGAAGCTCCTATCAAACCTAGAGCCAGCTCTGGAGAAACTGCGATTCGATCGCGATTAGCAAGTGCAGCGACTCGAAAACCCAAATCTATATCTGAACCAATAAAATCTATACAGTCATTGTTTATAGCAGGCTTACGCAAGATAAAATTTCTTATTGGAAATCCCGCAGTCCACACAGCTCCCTTTACAGGATACTTATTTTCAGGGGAATTATTCTTTTCTATTGCATCCCTAAATCTTTTTACATGATTTAAGGCTTCATCCCAATTAGAAATTCTTGCATAGAAAAGGATTTCATCTCCATTATATTTCCATAGTTCTACACCATCTTTTGCAAAGGCTTCTTCGAAAGATGAGTAAAATTCTACAACATTTGAAACCCACGAACTTATACACAAGCCGTTTCTGCCATCTTGTCTTTGCGCAAACTGTTTCTTTTGGGTACTGCCAATAAGGTCCGCACTGAAGAAAATATACACCTGTGGCTCTTTAGGATTATATTCAGGCATAAATTAGAGCAATCCCAAAGAAGAAAGACGCACACTGGCCGCAGTAAATGACACATGATACATCTGCGCCATTCTAGATATTTTGCCATCTTGATCGAGATCATTAGACAACGAATTAAAATCTTCTCTAAACATACTTTCTGGCATCAAAAGTTCAGCAGCAAAATAATTTGCTTCCTGTTCAGCCATACTAGTTCCTAAACGAAATGCCTGCAAAGGCTTGTCGCCCTGTCGAGAATGCAAAAAATAATGACCTAATTCATGAGCAAGGGTAAATCTCTGTCGTTCGGTCGTTGCTAATGGGTGCAATTTGATGGTAAAATCAAGTTTTCCACGAACATCAATTGTATCACCAAAAAAGACATCTTTATCTTCAGAGACTTTTCCACCAAAAATTTCAACAATGCCTTTGAAATCAACAGTTTCTTTAGGATTAAAACCAGACACCTCGCGAACTTTATTCGCGACGCTTCGAATTACGGCTTTACCCCATCCACATTCTTTAATATCTGGCATGGAAACTCCTTGATGGTTATATAAATATACTCAAATCACATTTTGTAGGCAAGACCAGCAGTGCCAGTTTGTGCAATTACACACATGGATAAACATTCTTTTTCTAGAATCAATCTTTTTTTGATTTTTTATTTCGCCAAATTTTTGTGTTTTTGCAATAATGTATCAAAATCATAGTCTCTTTTTATTTTTTGCAAAATTGTAGTTACTACTTCATATATATCAGATGACTTCTTATAATCAGCAGAACAAACGAAATTCACGCGGTCTTCTGAAATCAATTTTTTTGCAATATCCTTTTTCCCTTTTTTACTCGGGTTATAAACCGCTATTGAATATCCGCCATTTTGCTTAACCATTTTCATGCAGGGAATATCCGTTTCTCCATCACCAAAATAAATCATCCTTTTAAATGGAATCGGACGATCTTCTTCTGCTACATAGTCAGCCCTTAAAAAGGCCACTTTGCGAACGCAAGATAAGGACGTTCGCATTTTTTGTTCATTCCGTTCCACAGAAGGCAAAAACAGTATAGCCATTCCAACAGAACAAAAAAGCGCCTCATGGCCCTCTTGAAGTTGAACGCCGCTGCTGCAAGCTTTGCATTGAGCATGTCGCCAAAGATTCCCTTGTAGAAGTTGCGACCCATGCGGTGGTCGCTCTTCAAGTGACCATTGATTGGTTCGATGCCAGCCCTCTTGCAAAAAAGCTTGTGAGCCTTTTTCTTCTGGTAGTAAGTCGCGTTTTTCTTCGGGACGTCCGGTATTACGATCTTTGTCGTTCCGGATTCCTTTTGTCCGCGGTAGCCCCGGTCGCATGCGACCCGGCTCGGCCTGAATCCAAGCATTTGTTCAACATGGTCAAGCGTATCGTCTATCGTATGTCCGTCATACTCGTCCCGGAACGAGACCGCGCCGACAATGATGCCGCTGTAGCTCCGGGCGATTGACACCTTGTTGCCGAACTCGTATTTCTTGTATTCCTTGCCCTTGCCCTTGCCGATGCATTTTACTTCGGGTTCGTGTAGCGAATAGACCTTGTCCTTGTCGCATTTCTTCTGTGCCAGAACTTTTTTGAAAAGCTCGATTTTTTCTTTGTACGTGTTCAACAAGTTCTTGCTGGCGAGATTTCGCTCTAATTCACGGACGAGCCGTCCCGCGATTGTCTTCAGCCTGCGATCTGCCTTGTGAGCCTTCTTGCCGTTCTTCGGGTGATTGCGGAAACGCTGGTCACGATGGACCTTCTTCAAGGTTCTCTTGTAGGACTGTCTTTGC
>NZ_QGHD01000028.1 GCF_003148885.1 Hallerella porci
TGTTAAGCTGAAAAATGAGAAGAGTCATCCTAAATGAAGTGCGGGGCACGGAATGCTAGATCCTTCACTACACTGCGTTCCGTTCAGGATGACACTAATCACTAACCACTAACCACTAACCACTGACAACTAACCACTGACAACTGACCACTAACAACTAACCACTAACAACTAACCACTGACAACTAATCATCGTGGCTATTTATTCCAATCTTCCGATTTTTAAAACGACTTACTCGCTTATGCTTTTGTGCGCACGGGCTGTTCCGAATATGCCCAAAAATTTTCGTTATTCACTGGGCGAAAATTTGCAAAAGAAAGTGATGGAAATTTTGCTCTTCGTTTATAAAGCAAACAAGACGCAAAACAAAATGGAATTTTTGCAAAAAATGGCAGAAGAAATCGTCGAAGTCAAAGTGTACATTCGTTTGCTCACCGATTTGCGCGCCATCTCCGAAGGCAAGTACGCTGAAATGATAGACCTTGCGCAATCGATTTCGAAGCAAATCGCCGCCTGGGAAAAATACGTGAAGCAGCAGGGCAGTAAAATGGTGGAAAAATGAAAAATTCTATATTAAGTCTATGATTATTTATTCAGAACCGTTTGATAAAAAAATTCTCTTTGAAATGCAATCGCATTACTTTGGCGATATGGTAAAAGGAGTTGTTGATGTTGAGCAAAGAAAAATCGCATTAGATGCAGAAATGCATAGCGATTTAGAAACTTTACTATTGGAAAATGGTTCTAAACAACAAAATCTTTGGGGATTTAACCTTTATCCAGAAATGGAAGGTGATGATTTTTTAGAATTCGACTCGTTGATCAATATTCGACCTAATCAAGGTAATCGCAGCCGTTCGGTTGAAAATGAAGAAATTCAGAAAGTCATTAAAGAGATTATTGATTCATTATGCAAATAAATTATCAACATAAAGAATTGGCGGCGGGGCGTTGGGCGCAGATGACTTTGGCGAATCAAATGCTCAATATCGGAAGTGAAATTTCTAGAGCAAATCGCTGGAAAAATAAAGGCAATCAGGAACAATGCGAAAAAGCTGTTTTTCGAGCTTTGGAATTGATTGATTTGACAATTGAGGCGCAGCGGGGACATCACAGCTTAAAAGAATTTACGAGAATGCGAGAAACGATTTGTGATTATTATTTAGGCGAAAATGAATATCATTCCAATGGGGCGCGCATTCAAAAAGATTTTGATATTTTCTATTACAGTAAATAATTTTCACGCTTATGCAAGGAGTGCGAGAGTGCTTTAGGTTAAGGCTTAAGGCAGAGAGCAAAAACGATTGCAATTTAGCAGGGAACCGTAACGATTCTGACTTGACCAAATAAAAAATCAAATTTAAATTCGAAAAAAATGATGGAGGAAAAATGCCGAAGATTAAAGTTCAAGATACAGAGATTACAGTCATTCAAAACAATGAAAGCGACTATATCTGTTTGACAGATATGGTGAAAAATATTGAAAATGGATTGGCTTTAATTGAAAAATGGTTGCGCAACAAAAATACGGTTGAATTCCTTGGAATTTGGGAAGAAATGTATAATTCAAATTTTAATTCCCCCGAATTCGAGGGAATTAAAAATGAAGCAGGCTTAAATCGGTTTATACTTTCTGTAAAACAGTGGATTGATAAAACCAATGCGATTGGAATTATTGCAAAAGCAGGTCGTTACGGCGGCACTTACGCACACAAAGATATCGCTTTTGAGTTTGCGTCTTGGGTTTCGCCTCAGTTCAAATTGTATTTATTGCGAGAATTCCAGCGTTTAAAAGAAGAAGAGCAAAAGCAAATCGGCTGGTCCGCAAAGCGCGAACTTTCCAAAATCAATTATCACATTCATACCGATGCGATTAAGCGAAATTTAATTCCGCAAATGTTAACGCCAAAACAAGCGAACATTATTTATGCAACATTATTTATGCAAATGAAGCTGATGTCTTGAATATGGCGATGTTCGGCCTCACCGCAAAAGATTGGCGCGAAGCGAATCCGAATTTAAAAGGAAACATCCGCGATTACGCAACGATTAACGAATTGATTTGCCTTTCGAATATGGAAAATTTGAACTCGGTTTTTATTGAGCAAGGTTTGCCGCAAAGCGAGCGTTTAATGAAATTGAACCAAATCGCAATTCAGCAAATGAGCGTTTTAGAAAATGTGGGCGAGAAAAAATTTTGAAGTGAAAATAAGCGAGAGTGCTTTCGGTTACGGCGCTTTCAGCTGAATTAGATGCGAATACGCTTCGTTTGGCGGAATCGAATGGGTGGAAAGACGCTGCATAATTTCGTCAATTTGCGGGACGAGCGTAGAGTCACCGGTGCGGTGCAGAACGCGCAGCGTTTTTGGAGTAAAACCTCTGATAATGTCTTTGTACGCAGGATTCATCGCATCGTTAATGAGCATTTCGAGTGCGATTTCCGTTTGCATAGTGTTCAATTCAAAGTTGCGGTAAATGGTGCGGATGTGCCGCGGAATGGTTGTGTCCGGACTTGTCGAAAAGGGAAGCATGACTTTTGCCGCTTCCGCATAATTATGAGTCGGGCCATTGGCAAGGCGCAGCGCTAAATAAATTGCTAACCGCCAATCGTTCGGGTAAACGCGGTTCGCGCGCCGCATTACAATAAAATCAGTTGTATCGGGTTCATCATTGCTCGTAATGGTTCCGACGACATTATAAGGCGTGTAAAATAGAGAATCTAATTCGGTTGCGAGATTTCCGACATGAGAAAGCCACGCGTAGGTGTTTCCGTAGAGATAACTTTCTCCGAGGTCGATGACTCCGCCGATCCAAAAAAGACCGGCAGCGGTTACATTATGTCCCATCGCAATCGCTTTTGCATAATTGGCTTTGGGCAAAAATTCTTCTTTCTGCGGAAGCTTGGGCAGCGGCTTCGCAAAGTGAAACGCGACGGCGACGAGCGCGACAGCAAGAAGAATTGAGAGAATGTAACCGATGCGATTTTTCATTAGCGCAAAGAGTCAGCGAGAGATTCCAAAGCGTCCACGCAGGCAATTGCGTAGTCGGCTTCTTTCCCAGTGCGCTGCCAAGCGAAATTGAGTCCGCTCGAACTATTGAGCACATGGAATTTACGCGTGCCACCGCCGTTTGCAATCGCTTGCAAAACGGTTTTGGCGTCACCGCCTTGGCCGCCCGGCACACCAGGAATCGAAACTCCCGGAATGAGGAACGGAATTTCATGTTTTTTGTTGACGAAGAATGCGGTAATTTTTTCGAGTTCTTCGGGGTGAGTGGCTCCGACGACTGCACCCAAATTGCCGTTATCCCATTCGATGAGTTTTTGGGCAACTTTGAAAAATGCAGTGCTGCCTTTCACCGGCAAATCTTGAAAGTCCGCAGCGCCTTTATTGCTTGTGCGCAGAAGGGCGTAAACGCCGCTTTCCGAAGGGTGAGTGAGGAAGGGAACGACAGAATCTTTTCCCATCCACGGGCTCACGGTAATCGCATCTGCTCCGTAAACATTAAAAGCGGCATCTGCGTAAGCTTCGCTCGTTTTGCCGATATCGCCGCGCTTTGCATCGAGAATCACAGGGATTCCTTCGCTTCGATAAACGGAAATTAAATCGCGGAGAACCGCCATACATTCGATGCTAATGCGTTCGTAATAAGCGCTGTTCGGTTTCACGACAGCGGGTTTTACGCCGCGTTTGACGCATTCTTCCAAAATATCCATGTAGAAAAATTTGATTTTTTCTTCATCGGAATTTGCGCCGGAATGTCTGCGTTCAACGGGCATCAGCGAAATCTTCGGATCCATGCCGAGGCAAATCGGGTTGCCGCATTTGGCGATGCGTTCTTCAAGACGGTTTGAAAACATTAGTCCAAATCCTTTTGAATTTTTGCCATTTCATACGAAAGAATTCCGTGGGCGACCGAAACATTCAAAGATTCAAGATCGCTGGACATCGGAATTTTTACGGTTTCATCGGAAATGTCAATCAAATGCTGATCGGTTCCTGCGCCTTCGTTGCCGACGAGGAATGCGACTTTGCGCAATTTGTTCGGCTTGATTTCGGCGAGGCTTTGCTTTCCGTGCAAATCGGTTGCGATAATCGTGTAACCTTCGCGATGGAGATCGTTGATGGCGTCGATTAAATTCACATCTTTGATAAACGGAACGCGCAAGAATGTGCCCGAAGAGCCGCGGACGACTTTCGGATTAAACGGATTTACGGAACCTTTGCCGATGATAATTCCCGAAGAATTAAATCCGAGACTGGTGCGGAAAATGGCGCCGAGATTCCCCGGATCTTGAACAGCATCGACGAGAGTCAAAATGCTGTGCGATGCTTTGAAATCGGGCTTTAAACTAGCGGCGCGGCAAATGGCGATGACACCTTGCGTTGTCACGGTGGACGAAAGACGCTTCAGTTGATCTTCGCTTACGACGTTAATGTGAACGCCTGCTGCGCTCACTTTTTCTTTTGTCTGCACCAAACCGGGAAGCACTTCGAAAAATTCTTCGCCGTTTTCATTTGTTTTCGCAGTTCCCGCAAAGAGAACTTCTTGCACCAAGTCCAAGTGCTTTGCCAAAATTTCTTCGACGACGCGGACGCCTTCGGCGATAAATTTGCCTTCGCGTTCGCGACCTTTTTCTGTCGTCAGTGCGAGCAAACGGCGGAACCAAGGCGGATTGGCCGAAGCGGTTTCCGGAGCGATTTCTGCGGAATCGGCGAATTGCAAAACGGCATCTTCGTCGCGGATAATATCGTCGTCTTCAACGGATTTCGTTTCGACTTTCTGACGGAAAATCGGACGGTTTTCTTCGAAGTCGGGACGGTCATCAAAACGATGTCCGCGGCGTGCATCGCGGTTGAACGGACGTCTGCCATTGCGGTCGAAAGGACGCTTTCTATCGCGGTCAAAACGACGGTCGCGATCGCCGAAACGGCGTTCGCCAAAGCTGCGTTCGGAATTGCGTTCGCGATTTTCACCTTCAGCGCCTTCGCGGTTGAACGGTTTGCGTTCGCCATCGCGGCTAAAGCGTTCACGGCTGAATGGGCGTCTTTCATCGCGGTCAAAACGACGATTGCGATCACCGAAACGACGTTCCCCAAAAGGTTTGCGTTCACGGGAACGTTCGTATTCGCGGCGTTCGCTGCGGGTTTCTTGTGCATCGGGATCCGGAGTTTCTGGGCGACGGCCAAAACCGTGATCCGCGGGATTATCGCTTACGCCGAATTTACCTTCAAAGGTCTGCCGGACAATACGCTTGGGAGAATTGTTGTTTTCTTCTGTCATAGTTCTTCTAATAGTTTGTTTGCGATGGACGTGCCGTCAATGCCAAGCATACGATACAGGTCCGGAATTTTTCCGTGTTCAACGAACGCATCGGGGAGTCCGAATCGAATCAACCGATGATTTTCCAAATTCAAGTCCGAGAGCAGTTCCGCAATTTCGGAACCGAATCCTCCGACGATTGAATTGTCTTCCAAGGTGACGATTGTTTTGTGCGTATTGAACAGGTTGCGGTAGCCTTCCTTGTCGAGCGGTTTTACAAATTTGACGTCCACCAAAGTGGGACTAAAACCGTGTTCGGCAAGAATCTTCGCCGTCTTTTCGAGTTCGTGCAGCATAAAGCCAACACCCAAAAGAAGGATGTCTTTGCCTTGCTGTTTGATTTCAAATTTTGAGAAAGGAACAGGTTTTACTTCGTCGCGGATTTCGGAAGAAAGCGCCGAGCTGCGGGGGAAGCGAATGGCGACAGGTCCTTCCATATCGATGGCGGCAGTAACCATATCGCGAAGTTCATTTTCGTCCGAGGGCGCGAGAATTGTCATTCCCGGAATCGAACGCAGATAAGTTAAATCCAATGCGCCGTGGTGAGTAGGACCGTCGGCTCCGACAAGTCCTGCGCGGTCTAAGACGAATACGACGTGCAATTTTTGGAGAGCGACATCGTGAATCATCTGATCGTATGCGCGTTGTAAGAACGAAGAATAAATGGCAACGACCGGAACGAGTCCGCCGCAAGCAAGACCCGCAGCAAATGTCACCGCATGTTCTTCGGCAATGCCCACATCGATGACGCGGTCGGGCAATTCTTTTTGCACAATATCAAGACCGCAGCCCGAAGGCATGGCACCGGTAATGCCCACAATTTTTTCATTCTTCTTCGCGAGTTCCAAAAGCGTTTTGCCAAAGATGCTCGTGAGAGATGGAATAGGGCTCTTGGGCGAAAGCGGTTCGCCGCTCTTCGGATCAAAGGGAACGGATGCGTGCCAACGGCTCGGATTTGATTCGGCAAGTTTCATACCGCGGCCTTTTTCCGTCATCACATGGATGAGGCACGGGCCGGGAATGGATTTTACTCGTTCAAGAATGGAAACGAGTTCGTTCATATCGTGTCCATCGATAGGACCGAAATAGCGAATGCCCAAATCTTCGAAGAATTGACCCGGCTTGAGCGCACTCTTGACCGCTTTCTCTGTCATCTGGAAAAGATTCCGGAAATGGCGTCCGATGATGCCTGGGATTTTTTCCATCACGCGGTCAATGTCCGAACGCAATTTGTTGTACATCGGATCCGAGATGACGCGGTTCAAATATTTCGGAAAACCGCCGACATTCGGAGCGATGCTCATCTTGTTATCGTTCAAGATGATTGTCATATTTTGTTGCGTGATGCCCGCATTATTGAGCGCTTCAAAAGCCATTCCGCCGGTCATCGAACCGTCGCCGATAATGGCTACCACATTATTGTGCTTGTGCAATTTATCGCGGGCGACTGCAAAGCCGAGCGCTGCCGAAATCGAAGTCGAAGCGTGCCCGACGCCAAAAGCATCGTAAGGACTTTCGGAACGTTTTGGAAATCCCGAAATGCCGCCTTGTTGACGGAGAGTTTCGAACCGGTCAAAGCGCCCCGTGAGCAATTTGTGTACATAAGCTTGATGCCCGACATCCCAAACGAGAATATCTTCGGGAGCGTTGAACACATAATGCAAAGCGAGGGTGAGCTCTACAACGCCAAGGCTTGACGCCAAGTGCCCGCCGTGATTTGCCACCTGAGTAATAATCTTGTCGCGAATTTGCGAAGCGAGATCATTCAACTCGGGAATGGAGCAGCCTTTGATGTCTTTCGGCGATTTTACGTCTTTTAGTTGCATTACTTCACTCGGGTGATGATAAACGCGGCAATAGCTTTGAGAATCGAAGTATCGCCTTTCAAACCTTCTAATTGCTTCAGAGAATCTTCATAAAGTTCGAGCGCTTTCTTGCGAGAATTTTCAAGCCCGACGAGAGCGGGGTAAGTCGCTTTTCCGCTTGCGACATCGGAACCGGCATCTTTTCCCAAGACTTCGGTCGTCGAAACGATGTCCAAAATATCGTCGACGATTTGGAACGCAAGCCCGATGGATTTTCCGTAGGCTTCAATTTTTTTGATGTCTTCGTTAGACGCATTCGCCAGTTGAGCGCCGATGACCAAAGAAGCTTCAATTAAAGCTGCAGTCTTGTGGTAGTGGATGTAGTCCACGATTTCGAGCGAAACTTGTTTGCCTTCGCAGTCGATATCCGTCATTTCGCCACCGATCATTCCGTAAGTGCCGAGTTTGTGAGCGAGGCTTTCCATCGCTGCCGGATTTCCTGTCTTTGCGATGAGTTCAAATGCCAAAACGCAGAGAGCGTCACCGCTCATCACCGCAGTCGCTTCGCCGAATTGCTTATGCGCAGTCGGTTTCCCGCGGCGGAAGTCATCGTTATCGATGCAAGGAAGGTCGTCGTGAATGAGCGAGAATGTGTGCAAAAATTCAAGTGCACTCGTCGCATACCAAATGCTATCGCCCTTTCCTCCGAAAAGTTCAAAGGCTGCGCAGGCTAGACCTGGGCGTAAACGTTTTCCGCCGGCAAAGACCGAGTAACGCATCGCTTTGTGCAAGTTCTCGGGGCGGTCGGTTTCGGGCGGCAAAAACTCGTCAAATTTTTGTTCAGCGAGTTTCGCAATTTTTGCAAGGTAATCGCGGGCAATATCCGCTTCATTCTGAAGATTTTGCATACGATAAATTTAGAAAATTGTTGAAGCAGAGCTTTACCCTGCTTCGTAAGAATGGAGTGTATGAGAGATTGCGCATTCTCCGTAGAGAAGCGCTCACATTATGGAATTTGAGAAGATTTCGTCGTTTTTCCGTAAATTTTAATATCGTCGAGGCTTAATTCCGAGCCGCCGATGCCGAAGAAATGCAAGCGGGTCACCGTCGATTTGACGCTTTCCCAACCGGTAGAAAGAGTATCGGATTCGGGAGAAAGGAAATCCGCTGGCGTGACTGTAATCGGCGTCCACGACGTGCTAAGAGGAATGTCAGCGGTCCACGCCTTCAAATTATCGGAAGCGGCTTTTTCCCAACGTTCTAAGGAAAGCTTTAATGCGCCCGAACCTTTGGCGTAAAATGTAATGGAATCGAGTTTGCTCATGTCAATTCCTGTCGCAGAAATTTGCGTTCCAAAAATGACGTAACTCTTTCCTGTGGGAATTGCTGGCGTCGAATAGTAACCGCTAAAAACGTGCCCTTTGCGTTCTTCGCTTGAAACGACGCCTTTCCACGCAAAATCTGTCGGGAAATTAATCGTCGCCAAGGAAGAATCGTCGCTGAAATACCAAGCTTTTTTCGCAAATGACGCAGAATCTTCGAAATCTTCAAAGAGTTGCCACACGAGCGAATCGCGGGAAGTGGTATCGGTGACTGTCGTATCTTTTTTTGTCGTGTCAGAAACTGTCGAATCTTTCGGCGGATTGACTTGAGTGGTATCGCGAATCGTATCTTTGACAGTTGAATCTTTTGGAGAAATCGCTGCATGAATCCAAGTGGAAATTTTCGTCGGGATGACGGTGAGTGCCGTGTCCGCGAGAATGGAACTTAGCGATTTGTCAAGCGCATACAATTTCAATTCTCCCGCAGGAATTCCTTCTAGGGTAAAATTCCCGAGCGAATCGATTTGTGCGAGAATATCTAAGCCGTAAATGCCGACCCATTGCGCCGATTTTCCGCTTAAATTTCCCGAAATACTTCCCGGTTTTTCCAAATGAATTTGTCCTAAATCGAGGGATTCTTCGGCAAGGGAAATTTCTTTCGAATAAATTTCTCCGTCAACCGAAATCGTGAGCCGATAAACTCCCTTTTCCATTTCGGGAATTTCGAGTGCGCCCGCAGAATCCGCTGCGAAATCCGCATGGAAAACGGCTCCGGTCGTATCGTCCGAGACAAAGTCGGCTTTGCGTAATGCGGCAACTGCAGAATGCGCAAGGCTTCCGTTTTCGGTGTAAATGACCGCGTAAATTCCGTTCGTCGTTTCGCTGCCCGGACCGCCGGCTTGTTTTGAACCGTTATCGCATCCGAATGCGAAAAGAAGAAGCGCTAAAGACCACCACCACTTTTTCATTTTTCCATCCCCTTTGAATTTAAAAGTGCGATGGGGAACAGTTGAACATTCAACTGGTAAACCGCATCGTCGCCTGTTCCTTCGCTCGAAATGCGGAGCAGTTCACGGCGAAATTCGCGGATGCGTTCCCGTACCAAATCAATTGAGTTGCGGTTAAATGTCATCGTCGCTGTGCTGATGTCGCGGAGCGGCGGTTTATGCCGAGACAAAGATTGCCCGGCGAGAGCGATTGTATCTTCTTGAAAACGGCGCACGGCTTCGGAGCGCCAGTTGCCTCCCGTTCCGACGAAAGTTTCGGTAACAGTCCAAAAACCATCGTCGTCTAAGCGAATCATTTTGAGCGACTTCAAAAGTTTGACCGATTCTTTGGCTTCGCGGACAGAAATCGCAGGCGTGCACGAGTCGGCGAGTCGTTCATAGCTTTCTTCATCGTCTTGGAATTTTCCGATGCCGAGCAGAGAACGGATTGCGTTCGAATACCAATGTCTGTAAAATTCGAGTTCTTTGGCGTCTAAGCGTTTAATGGAAACGCCTTTGATCGAAAGCATTTTCTCGTAATGATCAAGCGCTTCTTTATCGCTTTTGGCGCGTCCAAATAAGACGAGTTCTGTCCAGTAGGCGGTTTCTTTTTCATCGAGCCCGAAGAATTTAGCGAGCGGCTGAACATATTTGATGGAAAGTTGAATTTTTCCTTGAGTGACCCGCAGCAAATTTCCCGGATCACCGCCGATTTTTGTCGCCATATACCGCCAAGAAACAGCATAGCGTTCCTTCTTATAGTGGTCGAAGGCATCTCGCAGCCAAGCGCGGTAATCGGTATAATCAAAAATGGCGTTCATGCTATTAAAATAATGAAAATTTGCCCGAAAAACGAAATGATAGCGCAGGAACTGTTGTAAAAGAGAACAATGAAATCGGGGAAAAATTAAATTTCGCGCCTAAGTGCCGCGCGGACTTTTTCTAAAAAGCGGATGTATTCTTCGCTTTGATAATCGCGGTAAGTCCAATCAAAAGCGTGGAAATGTCCGTCTTGAAAATACAGAGTCGGTTCGACGTAAATGCCCTCGCGAATGTAAACGCGCTGACGTTGATCTTTCGTCGTTGCTAAGAAGAATTGCCCGAGAGTCATGTAGCCGGGATCGAGATTCACCGGACGCAGACCTTCTGTGCCAAATTCTTTTGCAAATTCCAGTTCAATTTCGTTGGTTTTGAGTTTAATGTCTACAATGCTTTCGCGAAGAATGAGAGTCTTGTAAGTCACAAAAGCGCGGACAGGTTCGCTTCCAATTTCTTCTTTATAATAATTCGTGAAGCGGAACGGAAACGGTTCGAGCACAAGATCTTCTTCGCCGTAAAGTGCGCGGAGTCGCGGGCGAATTTGTTCTACGAGGGCGGCGTCCTTTGCCAAAAATCCCATCACAAGTTTTGCCGGTAACGGCTGATGTGTCATTCCCATATTCCAAAAAATAGATTTTATATTTGGGCTATGCAGCAATATCTAGATTTACTTCGCGATATCATGGAAAATGGAGTCGATCGTTCGGACAGAACGGGGACGGGAACGCGCTCGGTGTTTGGAAGGCAAAATCGCTACGATCTTTCGCAGGGCTTTCCGTGCTTAACGACGAAAAAATTGCATTTGCGGAGCATTATTCACGAATTGCTTTGGTTTTTAAAGGGCGATACGAATATCCGCTATCTGCACGAAAATAAAGTCACCATTTGGGATGAATGGGCAGACGAAAACGGCGATCTCGGACCGGTTTATGGGCATCAATGGCGCAGCTGGCCGACGCCGAACGGCGGGCATATCGATCAAATTCAAAATGTCCTCGATAGCTTAAAAAATAATCCGGATTCCCGCAGACATTTAGTGTGCGCTTGGAATGTCGCCGAAGTCGATCAGATGGCGCTTCCGCCTTGTCATTGCCTTTTTCAATTTTATGTCGGCGGAGTCGGCAAAATGGGAAAACGCAAACTCAGCTGTCAATTGTATCAGCGGAGTGCGGATATGTTCTTAGGCGTGCCGTTTAACATCGCATCTTATGCGCTTCTCACGATGATGATGGCGCAGGTTTTGGATTATGAACCGGGCGAATTTGTGCACACCTTTGGCGATTTGCATCTTTACCTCAACCATTTTGAACAAGCGAAAACGCAACTTGCGCGCGAACCGCGTCCGCTGCCGACGATGCGGATAAATCCCGATGTCAAAAATCTTTTTGATTTTCGCTTTGAAGATTTTTCCTTAGAAAATTACGACCCGTGGCCGACGATTAAAGCGCCCATTGCGGTTTAGCGAGTTCTTATGATTATTTCTGCAATTGTTGCGGTTTCCGAAAATCAAGTCATCGGCAAAGAGGGACATTTGCCGTGGCATTTATCGCAAGATTTGAAACGTTTTAAGGCAATTACATCGGGGCATTCCATTGTTCTCGGGCGGAAAAATTACGAAGACATCGGACGTCCGCTGCCGAATCGCACCAATTATGTGCTCTCGCGGAATGGAAATTTCCAAGCTCCCGGCTGCATTGTTTGCCACAGTTTAGAAGCTGCTATCGCCACCGCCGAAAAAAACGGCGAATCGGAATTATTCATCATCGGCGGAGCGTATGTTTACGCCGAAGCGATGCCGCTTGTGCAAAAACTTTACCTCACCCGCGTTCATGCGACGATCGATGGCGATGTCAAAATGCCGTCTCTCGGAGAAAATTGGGAATTAGAATCCGAGGAATTTTGCACAAAATCCGAAAAAGACGATTTTGATTGCACTTTCCAAGTGCTAAAACGGACTACGATGCATTAGAACGCACAAAGTCAATCGCTTCTTCTAATTTGCGGAAACGGTGCATTTCAATTTTTGCGGATTTGGAAATTTTTGACGAAGCCGGCAGTAAAATGTGCTCAAATCCCAAGCGTTCTGCTTCTTTGACGCGCAAATCGGTTTGGCTGACGGAGCGAATTTCTCCCGAAAGGCCGAGTTCTCCGATGACAAGAGTTTTCTGCGGAAGTGTAATTCCCAAATGATTGCAGACAATCGCTAAAGCGAGCGCTAAATCGGTTCCGGTATCTGCGATTTTAAGCCCGCCCGCAATACTTGCAAAAACGTCCGAATTTCCGATGGGAATTCCGCCGAATTTATCGAGCAAAGCGAGAATAATCGTCAAACGCTTCGGGTCAATTCCCGCGGCGACGCGTTGAGCGACCGCATAATTGGTCTGATTTACCAAAGCTTGCGTTTCGAAAAGCATTGCCCGCGAACCTTCGATGGTGCAGCTCACGACGCTGCCCGGCGCATTGATATTCGTCGCATCCAAGAAAATTTTACTCGGATTCGTCACGCTTACAAGTCCGCCCGAAGTCATTTCGAAAACGCCGATTTCATCGGTTGCGCCAAAACGATTTTTAATCGTTCGCAAAATGCGGTATTGATTGTTGCGGTCGCCTTCAAAATAGGCGACGGTATCGACCATGTGTTCCAAAATGCGCGGACCCGCGATTTGCCCATCTTTCGTCACGTGTCCGATGAGAATGGTAATGCAGCCGGTATTTTTGGCAAAAACCATCAGCGAAAGAGTGCTTTCGCGCAGCTGCGAAACGCTGCCCGGAGTCCCCGGCAATTCGGCGTTGTAAATCGTTTGAATGGAATCGATGACCATAATTTCGGGCTGAATCGCTTTGGCTTTTTCGAGAATGCGGTCGAGATTCGTTTCGCACAGAAGCATCAGTTCGCTTCCCGAAACGCCTAAACGTTCGCTGCGGAGTTTCACTTGGACGGCGCTTTCTTCGCCGCTGACATACAGCGCTTTTACGCCGGCGCTTGCCATCGTCGCCAAAGTTTGCAAGACGAGAGTAGATTTGCCGATGCCCGGATCGCCGCCGATGAGAACGAGAGAACCGGGCGCAAAGCCTCCGCCGAGAGTGCGGTCAAATTCCGAACTCGCAGAACTTAAACGCTTCGTCGCTGTCGTTTCGATTTCAGATAATTTTCGCGGAATTCCAGAACTGCCGTCGCGGTCCAAAGAACTGTGCCCGAGTCCGCGCCGCGTCGCTTTATTTTCGACTGCGCGTTCGACTAAGGTGCTCCAAGCTCCGCAATTCGGGCATTTCCCTGCCCATTTTGGGGTGACTTCGCCGCATTCTGTGCACACAAATTCCGTTTCATTTTTCATGGTTAATTCCGTTTTTTGCTTTAAAATAAAAAACTGTCACTTTGAAAAGTGACAGTTTTTGTCGAAATTGAAAAAGAGATTTTTCGATTATTCGATGCCCGCAGCTTGGTCTGCAGATTTGCGGCGTTTCTTCTTCTTTTTCGGTTGATCTGCCGAAGGAGATTTTTCAACGGTGACGCTAGCAGCCTTTTCGCCGAGCTTTGTAAAACCGTATTGACGCGGTTCAATGCCGTCCGGGAATTTCGTCTTGGCATCGTAAATGACGCGCTTTGCGGTGAACTTTTCGATGTGAGCGTTCGAAAGATCGGCGCCGCTAAAGTCCACATTTTCCATCTTGGTGTCTGCATCGAACTTGGCGTTCTGCATATTGGCATTGAGGAAAGTAACGTTCGAAAGCTTTGCACCGGAGAAGTTCACGCCGGTCAAGTTTGCAAGGTCAAAGCTTGTGCGGTCAATGGTCGAGTTCGAGAAGTTTGCCTTGGTGAGGTCAGCGTTATCGAAGATGTCCTTGAACACGTATGTGCCATCGAAGACGGTCTTCTGCATGATTGCGCCGCGGAAGATGCACTTGCTCGCTTCGCCATCAAAGAACGAAGCCTTGTTCATCTTGGTCTTTTCGAAAGTGCTCTTGGTGACGACGCCCTTGTCGAAAATCACCGCCGAAAGGTCTTGATCGTTGAAGTTCATGTTCTTCATGTTGGACTGTGCGAACGAAGCCTTCTGAAGTTGAGCCTTCGAAAGATCGACATCGTTAAAGTCCGTGAGCGAAAGGTCTGCGCTCTGCATGTTCACATTGATGAACTTCGTTCCGCCGAAGTCCGCTTTCGAAAGACCGGCTTTCGTAAAGTTTACATCCTTGAGTTCAACGCCACCGAAGTCTGCGTTAATCAAGTTACAAGCGGTAAAGTCTGTCTTGACGATGGTTGCACCGCTCAAATCAGCAGCCCCCATCAAAGAACGGGAGAAGTTTGTGTTGGTAAGATTTGCATCGCTGAAGCTAGCCTGCGTCAAGTCCACATCGATGACCGAAGCGTTCTTGAGGTTGGCGTCGCTAAAGTCCGCTTTGTCCGAGACCTTCATCGCGTCCAAGCGAGCGCTTTCCAAGTTTGCCTTCGGGAAGCGGGAATCGAGAAGAGTCGCACGGTAAAGGTTTGCTTCTTTAAGAGATGCGCCTTTGAAGTCTGCACCGCGGAGGTCTGCGCCCGAGATAATTGCCTTGTCCAAGTTGGCTTCGCGGAAATCCGGATCGTTCATCACGGAGTTCTGGAAGCGGACTTCCTGGAGCTTTGCGCCGCGGAAAGAAACGGGAGAGTGCGTGGCGTTCGAACCGGTAAAGTCGGTTGTATTCTTAATCGCTTTCGCGTTTTCAAAGTTGAAACCATCGATATTCTTGCTGCGGAAAGAAACATTGATGTCTTTATTGCTCCAATCTGTCTGCTGAGCAAATGCGCCAGCGGTCATCGAGGCGAGCAAAAGAACACCAAACTTGGAAGTCAAATTGAGGTGCATGTTCATTCTGTATCCCTTTTGAAGAGTCTAGTCAAAATTTTGATAGACCTAAAATAAATTAAAAAATGGAATTCGGATAAAAAAAAGATAGGATGTTTTCATAAAAAAGCTATTTTGGGGGGTATGGCAAGCTATTTGAAGGAAAATTATGATGTAATTGTGTGCGGCGCGGGTCCCGCAGGGCTTTATGCTGCAAATACTCTTCAAAAAGGCGCAGCCGGAAAGTTATCGGTCTTATTGCTCGATCGCAAGTCGCCGTGGAAGGAACCGGTTTCGTGTGCCGAAGCGGTTTCGCGGAAAATTTTCTCGCGGTATTGGACTCCGAAAGAAGAATGGACTCGGCAGCATTTAGATGGCGTCTATTTTACATCGCCGGATATGACCCGCGTCGAATATTTCCAATCGGACTGCGGTTTGATTTTGGATCGTGCGGCATTTCATCGTGAAATGGCAGAAAAAGCCCGCGAACTCGGTGCGGAATGTTACTTTGAAAATTACGTTGAACGCATTTTCCGGACAGACGACGGACTTTGGAATGTCGTCGTACGGCACGAGGGAAATGTTCAAGTACTCAAAACGAAAACCGTCATCGATGCGACGGGTCCGGGCGCAAAAATTACCCGCGACGTCCCCGAATTAGATGAACTCGAAACGGGAAATTTTGATGTGGAACCGGCAATTTTTGCGATTGCCGAAGGCATTCCACACGATGTGAAGCATATTGAACTTCTTTTTGGGCACAAATATTTTCCGGGCGGTTACGGTTGGGTTTTTCCGCGCGACGGTAAAACGGTGAATGTCGGACTCGTCAACGGGCGAGAATTTTTGCAAAGTCATCCGCCGAAAGCAACTCTCGAAGCATTTATCCGCGATGCGTATCCAGAGGCGAAAATTTTATCAATTCACGGTGGCGCGATTCCTTGTGGACAGTCGTCGAGACCGATTGCGGCGCTTGGCGTCTTTAAAGCAGGAGACTCGGCGAGTACGGTAAACCCCATCAGCCGGTCGGGGATAGTCGAAGCGCTCAAAAGCGGAAAAATCGCAGCGGAATGCGTTTTGGAATGGCTCAAGGCAAATTCCGAAGAAGAAAAACGCGAAATTGAAAAATCGGCGTATTTCCGTTGGATGAAAATTCAAGGAAAGGCGCATCTCAATTTCCACCGCGGCAAGAAAGGTTTTGGAAGCATCTCGGATGCGCAGTTAGACAAAGCAGCGCATCGCTTGGCGTCAATTCCTGCGAATAAACGTAGCCTTTTCCGTATTTTCTGGACGGTGCTTTCTTCGTCGCCGTCGATTCTTTGGAAATTGCATTCGTTCTTTTTTTAAGGCTTAAAAATGAAAAGCATTGAAGAAATCGAAAATGAAATTCGAGCGGAATTTGCCGCTTTTACATCTCCCGATGATAAGTGGGCTTATCTTTTAAAACTCGCGCGCAATCATCCGGGAATGGACGAAAAACTCAAAGAAGAAAAATTTCTCGTGAAAGGTTGTGCGTCTCGGATGTTCCTCGTTCCAGAATTTAAAGAGGGCATTTTGCATTTGCATATGGATACCGAAGTCGGCGCCGATAATCCGTTGATAAGCCGCGGGCTCGGTGCGCTTGCGCTCAAAATTTACGATGGGCGGACGCCTGCGGAAATCCTTTCTGCGGATCCGGAATTTTTCCAAAAAATCGGTTTGCAACAAGGACTTTCTCCGACGCGTTCGAACGGTTTTGCGAGTCTTTTAAAACAAATTTATTTGTACGCAAAAGTTTTTTCGGCTTTAGCGGCACGTTCTAAATAGGAGACAACATGCTCAGTTTTCAGAATATTATGGGTGGAAAAAATCCGCTAGATGATCCGGAAGATGAAGAAACCGAAGGCAAGAAAAAGCCCGAGGTCAAAGGCTTTATCAGCTGGCAAGATGCGCTTGTGATTTTGGTCATTATCGGGGCAATCGTCGGCGGCTATCAATATTATCAGTATGCAAAAAGAACGAGCGCCGAAATTTTTGCGCGTTGCGCTTTGCAATACGATGGCGGCGATTTTGTTTCGGCAAAAGCCTGCTACGATAGCACGTGGGATTTGAGTTATGCTCCCGCCGAAATGGATAGCCTTCGCGTCGTTCGCCTCGGAGCGATTGAAGACATGAAAGTAGCGCAGGAATTTGTGTTAGAAACCGTTTCCGCTGCGTTACAATCAGGAGATTCTGCAACGGCAATCGCCGAAGCCCAAAAATTTACCGGTCCCATTCTTTTAGACGAATCCGATACGAAAAAATGGGAAGAAACGAAAGAAAAGCTAGGAATGAAAAATTAAAAAAAGGCGGCTTGGCCGCCTTTTTTAATGGGGAATGTCCGCTTGGATTCAATACATAATTGATAATTAACAATGCATAATTAGAGAGTTAGGCGCTTCGCGCGGGAATGCAAGATCTTAGAACTTAGATTTTAGAGCTTAGTATTTCTAAGTTCAAAGTTCTCAGCTCTAAGTTCCCAAAACCCCGCGCGGCTTTGCCGCGCGCAGGGAATGCGAATGGGAAAGTGGTTGGTAGTTAGTGGGTAGGGGCAGAAATTTGCAAAATGTTATCTCCGGAGTTCCGATGAACACATTTTGCGGGTAAAATGTTATCTCCGGAGTTCCGATGAACACATTTTGCGGGTAAAATGTTATCTCCGGAGTTCCGACGAACACATTTTGCGGGTAAAATATTATCTCTAGAATCCCGGAGGACCTGGAAACGAGAAAAATGAGGGATTTGTAATTAGGAATGAGGGATGTAGAATATAAACAAGAGTCTATTTTACCAGAATTTTTTGCGTTTTGAACCCAGAGGCGGTATTCAGGCGAATCATATAGCTTCCGCGAGGGAGCTTTTCTGTTTCAAGCGACACATTTGCGTGCGAAAGCGCGTCAAAGTTTTTCACCAAGCGTCCAAGAGCGCTATACACTTGCGCAGAATGCACGCTTCCCGAAGAGTTGTTTACAAACCAGGCGTTTCCTTGCGAAAAGAGCACGTTTGCCGCAGGCTGCATGCGATTGAGCCTTGTGACCGCATCGGCCGTAAGCATCACCGCGGTAATCGACTTTGCAGGCACCGTAAGCGTAACCTTGTTTGACACAACCGATGCTGTTCCCGCCTTCAGCGCATTTTCCGTGTGCGATTTAAATGTTTCGCCTGTAATGCCAGCAAGCGTAAGCGTTGTCGCGTTTGCTCCCATATTTTTTAAGCCCGAAATCTCAATCGAAACATTTTGCGATTCCTTTTCGGCGCGGTTTACAAGAATCACCGTCATCGAATCCCGAGCTGCACTTACCGATGTATACGCCGACAAAAGCGAATCGTTACTCGATGTTGACGCTACGCGCAATCCGTGACCGTAACGGCTAAACAGGTGAACCGTTTCGTACATGCCATCTCCCCATGTCCACGGGCTAAAAATCTCGACACCGTGATCCATAAAAGTCCCAAGCCACGAAGCGTATGTAATCGCAGTCGTCATCGGGTCGGTTTCGTCGATAATGCTCGTTTCGGTAAGTCCAAGTGTTATGCCGTGATCTTTTCCAAAGTACTTGTCGAGCCAATCGCGCACGCGCTTGAAAATGTATTCCTTCGTCTGTTTATTGTCCCAGGAGCCGTTCACCATCTTGATGCCGTTTGCGCCCGAGTAATTGTAAGTCGTGTCAAAGAAAACGCGGTGCCAGTTCACGCGTTCTTCATACGATGTTTCCGTCGGATACCAATGCATATCGAAGACATCGAGCATTTTCACGCCGCTCGATTTTTCTTCTTCGGCAAGGCGCTTGATAAAGTATTCGAGCCAGCAGTAGTTGCGGTCTTCGCCCTTGCCAAGGCCAGACTTTCCACCTGTTGCCCCCACGCTGCACCACTGCCATTCGTTTGCGACTACAGGGCCTGTAAGCTTGATGCCGCTCCATTTTGCGCGCGCTTTTTTGGCTACATCAATATAACGCTCCACCAAAAAATCAGCGTCAATATCCAGCGGGAGATCCCCGTGCGTCCCCGACCAGATTTCCATTTCGTTGTCCATGCTCCAGTATGTAAAGCGAGACATATCAAATTTCAATTCGTCGCGCCAGTGCTCGATAATTCCCACGGTAGAATCCGCCGGCCAAGGCTCATTGTAAAGCCTGTAATCGCCCGCCTTTAAAAGCGTCTTGCCATCGTCAGATACTTCGCCGCCTCCGGCCAAGTCAAGCGTGCTTGTCGGATAAAATCCATGTGAAACTTTATAATCCCATTCCCCAAAATTGTAATCCGTCGTAGAAGCCGCATAACCCGTGAGCTGAAACGCATACATTGCATCCACTCCCGGCATATTTTCAATCAGCTTTTTGGCAGTAACGTCCCAGTCATGGCTGTAAACATTGTTAAACCAGTCCGGATGAACCGTCATCTTTTTTCGCCAGTTGTAACGCGTCGCGTTGTTGCCGTTGTTCGAGCGCAAAAAGTGCATGCCCGATTCAAGCATTTTGCTGTAAAAATCCTTTTCCTTCGATAACTGCTCCGCATCCGCGCCCTCGGAGTCGCTTATCACATCGATGTTTCGCCCGTAAATGTAAGGCGAAATCTTTTGCTCGCCCGAAAGCGCATCGATAGAAACCGAAATATCGGCAAAGGCAAAACCCGCAAGAAAAACGACGGCGTAAAATTTTTTCATAAAAATTCCCATTGTTAACTCCCTAAAAATACTCTCGCTCTTATTAAATCGCAAATGGGAAAGCGGGGCGTACTCATTCCTAATTTTTAACGCTGCATTGTATTATTCTTTGTTCGTCTTCGATTTGGATTTCAATTTTGTGCGTGAGAATGCTTTCATCGTCTAAGCGCTCGGGCCATTCGATGAGGGTGATTCCTTTTTGCGATGCATAATAATCAACGCCGATTTCGTCTAAGTCAGCGTGCGGCGGGAGACGATACAAATCCAAATGATAAATGGGAATGGCTGCGTTCGGGTATTCGTGGACGATTGTATAAGTCGGGGAATTGACTTGGCCTGAAAAGCCGAGACCTTTGCAAATGCCGCGGCTGATGACGGTTTTCCCGGCACCGAGTGTACCGTAGAGGGCGATGACAGAACCTTGCGATAATTTTTTGGCGAAAGATTCTGCCCACGCTAATGTTTCGGCTTCGCTTTGCGTTTTGACGGTTTCAATCTTGACAAAATTTGCCATAATTCATCTCGACGATTACAATTTATCGCGGAATTGTTCGTAGGTAAATTGATGCACCAATTTAAAGCGATTGTCCAAAGTCCAAATGCCGATGCTCGGATGTTTTACGCCGTTGAAGAATGTCGTCTTGACCATTGTATAATGAATCATATCGAAGAAGACGATGCGGTCGCCGACTTGGAGCGGTTTATCAAATGTATAATCGCCGATGACATCGCCTGCGAGACAAGTGTCGCCGGCTAAGCGATATTCGTAGGGCTTTTCGCTGACGTTTCCCGCGCCGATGACGGTCGGACGGTAAGGCATTTCCAAGCAATCGGGCATGTGTGCGCTCACCGAGACATTTAAAATCGCGATGTCTTTTTCGTTGTGCACGATATCTTCGACGGTAGAAACGAGTTCGCCCGTTTGCCAGCCGACAGCTTCACCCGGTTCCATAATGATTTGAACATGGGGATAACGCTTGTGAAAATCTTTTAAAATCCGGATGAGATAGTCGACGTCGTAATCCTTGCGGGTAATGTGATGCCCGCCGCCGAAGTTGACCCATTTCATCTGCGGAATCCATTTGCCAAAGCGTTCTTCAAAATTTTTCAGAACCGCAGCGAGTGCGTCTGCGTTTTGTTCGCAAAGAGCGTGGAAATGCAATCCTTCGATGCCGTCGAGTTCTTCGGGCTTAAATTCTTTGAGCGTGACGCCTAAGCGGGAATATTTTCCGCACGGATTATACAAGTCGGTTTCGACGGTTGAAAATTCGGGATTGACGCGGATTCCTGCGCTCACATGAGCCGCTTGCGTTTTTTCTTTAAAACGCTTCCATTGGCTGAAACTGTTGAAGGTGATATGGTCCGCGAGACTTAAAATTTCATCGATTTCATCGTCGCCGTAAACGGGCGCAAAGACATGAACTTCTCGATTCATCTCATTTCGTGCAAGTTTTGCTTCATTAAGACTTGACGCAGTCGCTCCAGCAAGGTATTTTCCTACTAAGGGGAAAGTGCTCCACATGCTGTAGCCTTTTAAGGCGCAGATGATTTTAACATCCGCTTCTTTTTCGACCCGTGAAAGGATTTCGAGGTTGCGGATAAGGCGACTTTCTTCTAAAACATAACAAGGACTAGGAACTTGAGAATAATTGATCATAGTTCAAATTTAATTTTTACTAGATTTCTCTCCAAGAGAGGTTTTCTTTTGAATCGAATTTGTCGCAATCTTCTTGTGCTTCTTGGTTTGACTGGTGCTGCTTTTGCGGCGCAAGTCAGCTCTTCATCTGTCGCTTCGGCAGCTTCGTCTTCTTCGACGGTTTTGCTTGCTCCGAAGGTTTCTAGTTCTTCGGCGGCGACCCTTACCCGCGGGCTCGGGGATTTTGGGAAAGCGATTGAAGCGAAAATGGATTCTATTTCGGCGGCTCTCGAAGCGAGTGCTAAAACTTCGAATTCCGATAGCATCGCCAAAGCGAAAGCGGACAGTGTGCGTGCCGCTCTCAAAGCAGGCAGTTATGTGCCGCGCGCAAAATACGATAAGAGCAATTTCGATTCGTGGAAAATCGATACCGTTTTCCAGAAGTCGATGAAGGAACGCGTCGCAGGCGATTGGCGGACGCCGATTCTTTCGCACGGTCACGCTTTCCGCGATGCAGAACTCAAGTTCCAAATGAACGATACCCTTCTCGGCACAACGCGGACTTATTCGGATTCGGGTCGTTATCAGATGACGGGTGAATACACTTACCGCGCACGTTATCGTTTTGAAAATGATTCGACGATTGTGACTCGCGAAGTCTTCAAAGACCGCGGCGTTGTCCGTTGGGATTACATTCAATTCCGCATTGCCGACGATAAATTCCAGTATCATTTAATGAAAATCGAATTCCGCGATTTGAACGATAACTGGTTGAACGCTCTCCAAGGATTTGATAAAGTAGAACCGGAAGTTTATCTGCGAGTCAAGGATGCGAATGCGCCGGCGCCAAAGTCGGTTCTAAACGTCAACGATAAATAATCCACTTTCATGTCGCGGACTCTGCTCGGCTTTTTCTTTCTGGCGGTGCTAGTCTGCGGGCTTCTTTTGGCGACGCTCCTTTCGGGACCGTCGCCTGTTTCTTTTTCAGAAGTGTTGCAGGCAATTTTTGGCGAAGTTTCGGGAGCGGCAAACGATATCGTTTGGCAAATTCGAATCCCGAAAGCGATGACGGCACTTTTTGCGGGAATTTCTCTTGCGGTTTCGGGGCTTGTGTTACAAAGCGTTTTCAAAAATCCGCTCGCGGGGCCGTTTGTTCTCGGGGTGAGTTCTGGGGCGAATTTAGGGGTGGCGCTTGTGCTTCTTGCGGGCTTTGGGGCTTCTTGGGGACTTGTGCCGTGTGCAGCGCTTGGCGCCTTTGGTGTCGTCTTGCTCGTGCTTTTTGCGTCTCGATTTATCGCACGCTCGGTTTCGCTTTTAATCGTCGGATTGATGGTCGGCTATTTTGTCGATGCGATCGTTTCGTTTCTCATGATGACTTCGTCGTCCGAGGCGCTTCGCGGCTTTGTCACTTGGGGACTCGGCTCGTTTTCGAGGCTCGCGCTCGATCGGGTGATGTCGTTTGCGATTTTTACGGCGGTGGGAATTTTACTTTGCGCTTCGCAAATTCGCTATTTGAATGCGGCGCAAGTCGGGGATGCGTTTGCAGAAAGTTTGGGTGTGAATGTGCGGCTTTCGCGGATGGTGGTGCTCTTTGGGGCGAGTCTTCTTGCGGCAGGCGCTACGGTTTATTGCGGACCGATTAGCTTTCTCGGTTTAGCGTCGCCACATATCGCCTTTGGCATTTTTCAATCGTCGAATCATCGGGTGCTTTTCCCGGCGACGGCTTTAGTGGGGACAGCGCTTGCGCTCGTTTCGGGGCTTCCGCAAAATGTGCCGCTTTCGAGTGTGACAAGTCTTTTTGGTGCGCCGATTGTGCTTTGGATTTTTTTGCGTTCGCATCGCGGAGGCGAAAATGTCTAAGGCAATTCTTGCGGCAGAAAATTTTTCGGCGGGTTATGCGAAGCCACTTTTTGAAAGCGCAAATCTCGTTTTGAATGCGGGCGAAGTCGTGTCGCTCGTGGGTCCGAACGGAACGGGCAAAAGTACTTTGCTCAAAAGTTTTGCAGGGCTTTTACCGCCGCTTTCGGGAAAAGTCAATTTGTGTGGAATTCCGCTTGTCGGAATTTCGATGCGGCAACGTTCACAGTGGATTGCTTCGGTTTTTACGCAGGAACATGTGCCGTATGGGATGACTGTCCGCGAATTTGTTTCGCTCGGACGCATTCCGTATTCGGGAATTTTTGACGGGCGAAATGATTCTGACGAAGCGGCGATCGATTCGGCGATTCAAAATGTGCAGCTCGAAAATTTTGTAAAGCGTCGCGTGCAAACTCTTTCGGACGGAGAACGTTCGCGGGTTTTTATTGCGCGGGCGATTGCATCCTCGCCAAAAATTTTACTGCTCGATGAACCGACTGCATTTTTAGATGTGCCGAACATTTTGCGCTTGTTCCGCTTTTTGCAAAAATTGGCCGAGGAAAAACAAATGGCGATTTTACTTTCGACGCATCACGTGGATTATGCGATTCGCTTTTCGCAAAAATTGATAGCGCTCGATGGCAAACGAAAAATTTTTGAAGGCGATGCGGCAGCGGTCAAGTCGGCGGGATTTTTAAGTTGGGCCGAAGAATAATTTTTAAAGGAGAATGAATGCGAAAACAAATCATTTTCTTTTTGTACGCGTTAATTTGTCTGCAGTTTTTAGCGTGCGCCGGAACGAAAACCGAAACAAAAAACGAAAAAGTTCTGCGCGAAGAACATTTTTTGTGGAAGGCAGAAAAAGCGGGCGCGCCCGCCATTTGGCTTTTGGGAAGTATTCATTTGGCGGATTCCTCTTTTTATCCGTTGCCTTCGATTATCGATTCTGCGTTGGATGCTGCAACTTTAGTCGCAGCCGAACTCGATGTTTCCGAGCCCGAGACGATACAAAAAGCGGGTTTGTTAATGGCGCAAAAAGGTGCGCTTGCGCCGGGGAAAAAATTGAAAGAAGTCCTTCCGGATTCGCTGTATTTTCGGGTGGATTCTCTTGTGAGCGCGTGGGGAATTCCGCTTGAAATTTTAGAACCTTTCCGTCCGTGGATGGTCGCAATTTCGCTTTCGGCGTTAGCGATTGAACGCTCGGGGCTTTCGGGAGAATTTGGCATTGACCAAGAAATTTTAGCGCGCGCTGGCGATCAAGGGAAGAAAATTTTTGCGTTAGAAACTCCCGAAGAACAAGTCGGCATTTTTGCCAATGCGGAAGATTCGCTGGGCATTCAATATTTAAAAGCGACTTTGGATGAAATCGCAGTCGCCGATTCGTTTGTTCAAGAAATGGCGAAGGCTTGGAAAATGGGCGACGAAGTAAAAATGCGCGAACTTTTAGATTCGGATAAATCGGAAGATGTTTACGAAGAAGAACTTTATACGAAGCGCAATTTGCGAATGGCCGCGGTCATCGATTCGCTCGCTCTTTCCGGCGAAAAAGCTTTTGTCGTCATCGGTTGTGCGCACTTAATCGGCGAAGGCGATAATGTGTTAAAACTATTGGAAAAGAAGAATTATAAAATCACGAAAAATTAGAAATGGATGATAATGCATAATTAACAATGCACAATCGGAAATGATGACGGCTTCGCCGCGCGAGGGTTTGAGAACTTAGAGCTGAGAACTTTGATCTTAGAAATTCTAAGCTCTAAAATCTAAGTTCTAAGATCTTTTGTCGCCCAGGGGCGCCGCTTCATTTAAAAACGCTGTGAAACTATCGCCCAAGGGCGCCGTCTCTATTTTTCTCTTCGTCTAAATTTCGTTGTTGCGCGACATCTAAGCCGACGCGTTTGGCGAGGGCGTAGAGAGCGGGGCGTTGGATGCCGAAACTTTCGGCGGTGCGGGTGACGGAATAATTGTTTTCTTTTAATTTCGCAAGGATAAATTGGCGTTCTTCTTCGCGCTGCAATTCTTGAAAGGTTTTGTAATCGATGTTTTCCCAGGTGCGAGCGGCTGCGGGGATTGCTTGTTGCGCAAAATTTTTGGTGAAAATATTTTCGAGGGTGAGTTCTTCGCCGTCCATTAAAATGAGCCCGCGGTGAATTGCGTTTTCGAGTTCGCGGATATTTCCCGGCCAATCGTAACGAATTAACGCTTGCATTGTTTCGTCCGAAATTTTGGGAATGAAATTCGGGCGCAGAGAAAATTCGCGGACAAAGTGATTTATCAAATCCGGAATGTCTTCTTTGCGGTCGCGCAATGCGGGCACTTCGATGGGGATGACATTTAAACGGTAAAAAAGATCTTCGCGGAATTTCCCTGCGGCAGCTTCTTTTTGCAAATCGTGATTGGTCGCCGCGATAATTTGCGCTTTGATTTTTTTTGTTTCGTTTGAACCGATGGGACGAATTTCGCCTTCTTGCAGAGAACGTAAAAGTTTCGCTTGCATCGAGAGCGGAATGTCGCCGACTTCATCTAAAAATAAAACGCCGCCGTTTGCTGCTTCAAATAAACCTTTGCGTTCGGAAATGGCGCCGGTAAAAGCGCCGCGGGCGTGTCCGAATAATTCGCTTTCAAAAAGGCTTTCGGTAATGGCGCTGCAGTTGACCGAAACCAAATTGCTCGAAACCGAAGCGATTGCTTTGGCGACTAATTCTTTGCCAACGCCGGATTCGCCGGTGATGAGAACGGTTGCGCCTTTGCTGCGAATCGCTTTGAAAATTGTCTGATAAAGTTTTTTGACCGCGGTACTGTGCCCGATAATTTTTGTGAGCGCTTTGCTAATCGTCGAAACGATTGCCGCTTGTTTTTTTAATTCGTTGACGGCGGTCATAAAGCGCAGACGCAAATCGTCTTTGCTTAAAATATCGCTAAAAAAATTTTGTTGAAATGGAGTTAATTGTAACGGATCCGAGCCGAATCCCAAGAATCGTGTGACGGGGCAAATTTCTCGCAGATTGCGAAATAATGCATCCGGAAAATTGCGGTCCAAATCGACGACGGTAATCGCTGGCAAAAAACGGCGGAAATTTTCCGCCGCATTCATCGTATCCGAAGAAAGAAAAGTCTCATAGCCATCGACGTTCGAAAGCACATCTTCGAGAAAAGAAATGCTTTCGCTCTCTTCGGAAAGGAAGAAAATTCGCGTCTTGTCCATGAGATTTTGCAGTTATTTGCCGAGGGCTTGTGAACGGAGAGTTGCGGCTTCGACCGTGTGCATCAATGTGCCACGGAAACCCGCATCTTCCAAAACTTGAACGCCAGCAATCGTCGTTCCCGCTGGGGACGAAACCATCGCAGAAAGTTCTCCGGTGTCTTTGCCCGACTTCTTTAGAAGTTCTACGCTGCCTTCAATCGTTGCGAGGGTTAACTGCATCGCTGTGGCGCGGGTAAGTCCCATTTTGACGCCGCCGCGGACAAGGCCTTCGATAAATTCAAAGACGTATGCCGGAGCGCTTCCCGAAAGTCCGGTGACCGCATCGATCAAATTTTCGCCGACGGTAACGGTAACGCCGACTGTTGATAAAAGCGATTTGGCAACTTCTAACGATTCGCTTGAAACGCCGTCCGAAGCGATTGCGATTGCGCCTTTTCCAACAGTTAACGGAAGATTCGGCATAACGCGGACAACGTCGCCGTGATTAAATGTCAACGCTGCGAGAATTTTTTCACGAGAAACTCCCGCCATAATGGAAATGATTTCGGGCTTGTTATTCACTTTGCCGTTTGCGCTTGCATTCCATTCGGAAGCGACAGATTTGAAAACTTGCGGCTTGACGCAAAGGAAGAGAACGTCAGCGGCAGCAGCCATTTTTCCGAAGTCGTCAAAACGGATGGCGCCGAGTTCTTCAACCGGTTTTGCGGTTTTGTCAAAAGGTTCAAAGAAGAGAATTTCTTCGGGTTTGTGGCCCGCTTGCAAAAGCCCGCGGAGGATAGCTCCGCCCATGTTTCCGGCTCCAGCAAAAGCAATTTTTTTAGACATCGTTAATTTCTCCTAACCATTCATCGAAGCGAGAAATTCTTCGTTGTTCATTGTTTTAGAGAGTTTGTCGCGCATAAATTCGATGATTTCTGTCGAAGGTTGTTCTTGCAAGAATTTGCGGAGAATCCAAACGCGGCGTAAAGTATCTTCGCTCAAAAGAAGTTCTTCTTTGCGGGTTCCCGATTTGAAAATATCGATGGCGGGCCAAATTCGTTTTTCGGCAATGCGACGGTCAAGAACGAGTTCCATGTTGCCGGTGCCTTTGAATTCTTCGAAGATGACTTCGTCCATGCGGCTTCCGGTATCGATTAAAGCGGTGCCGATAATCGTAAGCGATCCGCCGTTTTCGATTTTACGCGCAGCGCCGAAGAAGCGCTTCGGGAATTGCATTGCGAGAGCATCCACACCGCCCGAGAGAATTTTTCCCGAGTGCGGAATCACGACGTTATTTGCGCGGGCAAAACGAGTAATCGAATCGAGCAAGATGACGACATCGTTTCCGTATTCTACCAAACGCTTGGCTTTTTCCAAAAGAATTGTCGCCACTTTTGTGTGATGCTCAGGCGGTTCGTCAAATGTCGAAGCGATGACTTCGCCTTTCACATGGCGGCGCATATCGGTCACTTCTTCGGGGCGTTCATCGATGAGCAAAACGAAGAGTTTTACTTCGGGATGATTTTTCGCAATCGCGCTTGCGATGTTTTGCAAAAGAACGGTTTTACCGGTCCGCGGAGGTGCGAGAATAATACTTCTCTGACCTTTTCCGATGGGCGCAAACAAATCCATAATGCGCGTTGAATAATCGTCTTGTTTCCATTCCAAATTCAATTTTTGGTAAGGATGTATCGGCGTTAAATATTCAAAACCGACGCGGTGTTTTGCTTTAATCGGATCTTCGCCGTTAATCGTATCGATGCGGGCGAGTCCAAAGTAGCGTTCGCCTTCGCGCGGTTGACGCAAAAGACCTGTAATCGAGTCACCGCTTTTGAGATCGAAACGGCGAATTTGATTTAAGCTAATGTAAATATCTTCGCTGCTATTTTTATCGCTAGGCAGATAATTCAAATCGATGCTGCGCAAAAATCCGCAGACTTCGCGTTCGTTTTCTTTGATGATTTCGAGAGTGCCTTCTGCATAAATCGGATTGCCTTCGCCCGAAGTCACCGCGAGCAAACGATAAATGAGCGATTGCTTTTTTAAGCGTTTGACATCGGGAATATTTAATGCGGTTGCTTTTTCTTGCAAATCGAACATCGGCGTATTGCGAAGTTCACGCCAATGCTGCATCGCTTCGGCGACCTTTTCCGGATCAGCGGGAGGCGCTTGCAACTGTTCTTCGGGAATATCATCTTGCGGAAGGAAACGGTTGCGGCCGAGTTTATTTTTGCCGAATTTATTGTACTTGTTATTGTATTTGTTGAAGCGATCGTTATTGTTAAAACGATTGTTCTGCTGCATATTTGGATAGCGACGATTATTTTGCATCGCACCTGCGTAAGGCGCATCGGGCATCGGGGCTTCAAACGACGGATTATTTTGGACGGAACTCATGTCCGGCGAATTTTCCGCAGGGACAGAAACTTGCGGCGCTTCAAAGGTTGCGGTCTGAGCATTTTGATCTGCGGGCGCAGAATTTTCTTCCGGGTAAAAATTTGTGTTTTCTGCGGCTTTAAATTCGGATGGCGAAAAATCTTGCGCAGAGGAATCGGTGCTTTCTGCAAAATTTTCTTGCGGTGCAGAAATCGATTCGAATTGCGGCGCAGAATTAAATTGTTGCGCTTGTTCAAACGGCTGCGCTTGTTCAAATTGCGGAGCGGATTCGTAAGAGGGAACCGCACTCTCGGAAGTTGCATGAGAGGCTTCGTAAACGGATTCCGTATCCGCGGCGGGCGTGGCATTCGCCGCTTCGTATGCCGAATCTTGCTCGGGAACGGGCTGTTTCCGAGGACGACCGCGATGACGTTTTTGCGGTTCTTCGACTTTTTGATCCTCGGGGAATGTAATCGGGGCAGCAAGGTCTCCCAACGCAGAAAGATCTGGGGTAGGGGAATCAGGGGAAACCATATCAGAAATCAATTTGACGGATGAAATGCCGTCTGTCTTCTTCGGTCTTGGCACAGGGACTCCTGCGAACTGTGAAAAATAAATAATGAAAATGAAATGGCCATCTTAAACGCGCAAATCAAAAAAATGGAAAAGCTTTATCACTCGTTCAAATTTTCAATTAGGCGGTGACCCAAATAAAAGGAAAAAGCAGAAACGCTTTTTCCGAGACCAAATATAATAGTTTTTGCGCTCGGGCGGTAGAATTTCGAAGTTAAGAGTGTAAAATTTTACAGTTTCGCGCAGAGCTCTTTTGTAAAATCTATATTAAACGCGTGGAATCTTTGGAACGAGTTTTTATTGCCTTGGGCAGTAACATCAAGCCCCGCGGCAGTCGCTTAGCGGAAGCGCGGGCGATGCTTCAAAAAATTTCTCTCGGCGGTTGGGTGGAAAGTTCCATCTATGAAACGGCGCCGATAGGTCCGCAGGATCAAGGAAAATTTTTTAATCAAGTCGTATCGTTCTGGTACGGAAAAGGCTCGCGGAAACTTTTGAATTATCTCAAAGGCGCAGAACTTTTTTTGGGAAGGCATCCGCGCGGACATTGGGAAAAACGGGAAATCGATATGGATTTGCTGTATTATGGCGAATGCATTTTAAATCGGCGTCCCGGTCCGATAATTCCGCATCCGCTAGCTGCAGTCCGCGGATTTGTAATGGTTCCATTCGCAGAAATTTATCCGGATTTTTGCGATCCGCTTCTCGGGAAACCGATTAAAAAAATTTTAGAAGAATTGAAAAATTCTGGCGCCGAAGTTGAATTCAAAAAAGTGGAGACGGACGATGAATGAAGCTTTTATCGGTCAAGCGACCGAAGCCACGATGAAACTGCCCGAACGCGTCCACTTTATCGCTATCGATGGCGTTATCGGAGCGGGCAAATCTTCGCTCGCAAAAATTTTGGCCAAGGCGCTTAGCGCAAATCTTGTGCTCGAACAATTCGAAGAAAATCCGTTCTTAGCGAAATTTTACGAAAATCCCGAAGCGTATGCGTTTCAAACGCAGCTTTTCTTTTTGCTTTCGCGGTTGCGTCAATTTCAAGATGCCTTTGTGCAGAATGATTTATTCCGCCGCAATGTGGTGAGCGATTACACTTTTGAAAAAGATCGCATTTTTGCACTACAAAATTTAACGGACAGCGAACTTGCGATGTATGAAACGGTTTCGGATAATTTATCGAAAGATTTGCCGACGCCGGATTTAGTCGTTTATTTACAAGCGGATGTTTCTACGCTAATGAATCGCATTGCGATGCGCGGACGCGCGATGGAAAAAAATATCGAAGGCTCGTATCTTCGCGATTTGCTCGCCCGTTATGATCACCATTTTTGGCATTATAAAAAAGCGCCCGTGTTAATTATCAACACGAATCAAATCGATTTTGTTCACAATGAAAAACATCTGAAGCTCGTGCTGGATGCGATTGCAGCAGCGCCGACTCAGACAACTTACTTTGCTCCGGAAGGTGGCTAATTTCATGAAAATTGTAAAGACGATTGCAGAACTCCGTGCGGAACTTCTTCCGCTCAAAAAAGCGGGCAAGTCAATTGGACTTGTTCCCACGATGGGAGCTTTGCATGCGGGTCATATGAGCTTGGTCGATGCATCGGCCAAAGAAAATGATGTAACCGTAGTCAGCGTATTTTTGAATCCGATTCAATTTGGAAAAAACGAAGATTTGGATAAATATCCGCGGCGTTTGGAGAAAGACGCAGAATTGGTCGCAGCTCATGGCGGCACATTTGTCTTTGCGCCTTCGAACGAAGAAATGTATCCCGATGGCGACCCGTTAACTCTTGTCCGCGACGAAACGATGGAACGTCTTTATTGCGGAGCTACGCGTCCCGGACATTTCCGCGGCGTTTTAACGGTCGTTACAAAACTCTTTAACATTTCGGGAGCAGACCGCGCTTACTTTGGCAAAAAAGATTATCAGCAAGCGTTTTTGATCAAGCGCATGGTGAAAGATTTGAATATGCCGATTGAAATTCATACGTTGCCGATTGTCCGCGAAGATTCTGGACTTGCGCGTTCGAGCCGCAACGAATATATGAATGACGCAGAACGCAGCGCAGCCGTCGCAATTTCTAAAGCGTTAACAAATGCCAAAGCGCAATTTACCGCTGGCGAAAAAAATGTGAACGTGTTGCGTTCAAAAATTCAAGAAGCGGTGGCGAAAGCGGGTGGCGTCGTGCAATATGTTGAAATCGCAAGCCAGAAAACTCTTCTTGCAAATCAAAGCGGAATTGTCGACGAACCGTCCGTGATTTTAATCGCAGCCTTCTTCGGCAAAACGCGTCTCATCGATAACATCGAACTGTAAATTTTCGTAGAACTTAAATTGAAAAACGCACGGCGAAGCCGTGCGTTTTGAATTGAAATTTCCAAGAGTTTTTACTTTTTCTTCTTGGAGCGCGAAGCGAACCATTCGTCGAAGGTGATTGCGCGATCGACGTAACCGGTCGGCGTGAGTTCGAGAATGCGATTTGCCAAAGTTTCTGCAAATTCATGGTCTTCGGTGCAGAAAATAATCGGACCTTTGTAGGCGACAAGACCGTTGTTGAGTGCGGTAATCGATTCCAAATCCAAGTGCGCAGTCGGTTCATCGAGCATCAACATGTTGGCGTTCGAAAGCATCATTCGGCTGAGCATGCAGCGCACCTTTTCACCGCCCGAAAGAACCTTCGCCGATTTCAGCGCTTCTTCGCCGGTAAAGAGCATTCGCCCGAGGAATCCGCGGATAAAAGTTTCATCTTGTTCTTTGCTGAATTGACGCAACCAATCGACGAGAGAAAGATCTTCGCCAAAGAAAGCGTCATTATTCCGCGGGAAATAACTCGACGAAATCGTCGTGCCCCATTTGACTTTTCCGCTCTTGATATTTTCGGGATCTTGAATGGCTTCAAAGAATGCGGTTTTGAGAACGCCGAATTCACCGACGAGAGCGACTTTGTCGCCGCTGCCGAGAGAGAAATTCAAATGTTCTAATTTATTTCCTTCGTCCGCATCAATCGTTAAGTCTTTGACTTCCAAAACGATTTTTCCGGGTTCGCGGTCCATTTTAAAACTGACCCACGGGAATTTGCGGCTCGATGCCGGCATTTCTTCAACAGTCATTTTGTCGAGAAGCTTTTTACGGCTGGTCGCTTGCTTTGCCTTCGAAGCGTTGGACGCAAAACGCTGAATAAACGCTTTGAGTTCGGCAATTTTTTCTTCGGCGCGGCGGTTCTGATCTTTGCGTTGCTTTTGGGCGAGTTGGCTTGCTTCGTACCAAAATTCGTAGTTACCGCAGTAAAGGTTAATGCGCCCGTAATCGATGTCGCAAATATTCGTGCAAACGCGGTTCAAAAAGTGACGGTCGTGGCTCACGACGATCACGGTATTTTCAAAACGTTCCAAGTAATCTTCGAGCCAGTTGACGCATTCGAGATCCAAGTGGTTCGTCGGTTCGTCGAGCAAAAGAATGTCGGGGTTTCCGAAAAGCGCTTGCGCAAGAAGCACGCGGATTTTTTCGTTACCGTCAAGTTCTTTCATGAGCTTAAAATGCATTTCTTCGGGAATGTCCAAACCCTTGAGAAGAGTTCCCGCCGAAGAGTCCGCTTCGTAGCCGCCCATTTCGCCGAATTTCGTTTCTAATTCAATCGCTTCCATGCCTTCGGCTTCGGTCATTTCCGCTTTCGCATAAAGTTCATCGCGGCGTTTGCCGATTTGATATAATTCCGGATAGCCTTGCATCACGGTATCGAGAACGGTGCATTCTTCGTATGCGAAGTGGTCTTGCTTCAAAACCGCTAAACGTTCGCCCGCATCGTGGGTCACATCGCCCGTGTTCGGTTCCAATTCGCCCGAAAGGATTTTTAGAAACGTCGATTTTCCAGCGCCATTGGCTCCGATAATCCCGTAGCAATTTCCTTTGCGAAACGAGAGGTTAACTTCCTTGAAAAGCACGCGGCTTCCGTATTGTAAACTCACATTAGAAACATTCAGCATGGCGCCAAATATAGAAAATTAGGAGTTAGAAATGAGGAATGAGGAGGGAAGAGAATGGCGCCTGCGGGGCAGCTACAGTAAAAGCCTTTAGATTTCCTAAAGGCTTTTATTGATTTTACTTAGACGGAGGATTGTTTCCGCGACCGCCACCAGATGGGTTTCCTGTTCTAGATGGCCAATTTGGGTTTGGATTACCGGTGTGATTTGTTGCCATAACGAATCTCCTTATTTTGAGTTGTGTTGATTAGGGTTTAATTGTTTTCCGCGGTTTCCTTGGTTTTGATCGTATTGACGATTGGTACCAAAGGTGCCTTTATTTGGATTTTGCATGTTTGATGCATTATCTTTTGGTTCCATGATGATTCCTTCTATAGAAAGTTATTTATTTTTAAGTTTTTTTCAGCTTTTTGACTTTATGTCAAAAACTTTTCTAAACTTAAAAACGCCAACGGTTATTTTGGGTTATTCTTTTTAAGGAATTTTTTTATAAGTGACAAAGACAAACCTCCGACAAATAAGTCCTTTTATGGAGTGGTCTTTTTGTTGGGCATTTTAGGGGGAAATATTTACTCCGATTTTATGGAAACCGATAAATTTGAAGATGTTGCAAAACGTTCCGAAGAAAATTTGAAATTAGCGAACCAACGTCATGGTGCTTATTGGGATTCTTTATATCAAGAAAACGCAACTCTCAGTCGAAAAATTTCAGAGGAATATGCAAAATATGGGCAATTGAAACGATCTAACGATGAATTAGAAGAAGCGAATAAGGAGTATGCTTCTGCTTATAATGTTTTGCAAAGTCAAAACGAGGAATGCAGAAATCAGCAGGAAGAATGTATTTCTAATTTAAATTCGACAAATCAAGAATTAGCTGAATCTAAAATTTCAATAGATTCTTTAAAAAGCAAATACGGATATTTAAATCAAAATTGCAATCAAATGCTTGAATCTTATCAAGACTCCGTAGCTACGCTTCTAGACGATTTGAAAAAATGTGAAGAATCTTCGCAGAATCGTTTTTCGATGGAAACGGAATTTGCGTTAGTTTATGAATGCATTTTTGGGCAAAGTCGTAGCTATTATTATTCAAAACAAGAAATAAGTCAACTTTCAGACTGCTGTGTTCAAGCGGTCAAAGCGTTTCAAAAGCATAATCCACATGAAAGTGACTTGAAAGATTTTCAAGAATCCATTTCATTTAAATGCAAAGGATAAAAAATGACTGAAGAAGAAATCAACAAAAAAATCCAAGATATAAAAAATCAACTTGCTAAATTAGAACCTTCCATAAAAACTTTTAGTGAGTTCGCAAAGAAGCAATTTGAAAATATGAAAGGCAAATTTCATCATGCCAAAACGAAGTTTGAAGAAAGCAAAAATACGACGAAAAGAAACGCTTTGATGACGGTGTCTGCACTTATTGTTGCCGCTCTTGGCGGAGGTTTCATCGCTTCGGATAAGAGATTGCCTGTTAAAGATGAGTTTATGCTGATGTATGATTGCGTTTTTAATTCACATAATCGATATGATAATTATTCTTTGAATGATTTGAAAAGAGTTGCGCAAAAATGTGCAGATATAATCTATGAATACGAAAAGGCCGATTCAATACGAATGATAATTTTTTTAAACGAGTGGCTCTGTTCCCTCAAATGGTTGTTGACAAGTTTAAAATGACATAATTTGTCATCGCTAGAATGTATATTTGTGGCGATGGACGAGATTGCGCCACAGATAGCCCTGCTCAGGCAGATGTACATGGGACTGGACAAGAAGTCCCGCAAGGCGTTC
>NZ_QGHD01000029.1 GCF_003148885.1 Hallerella porci
ATGCTCCGTCTTTGCCAAAAATTGGCTTTCCTGTTTTGAACTGAGATGCTGCTTTTTTGATCATCTCTTTATATTCTTCGTGTGTCATCATAGTTCCTCAATTTACATCATTTTTCAAATGATGCTTGGTGGTGAATGACACAGTTTTATGGATAGAGTCTGTTTTATAGCCTAAGTGCCAAGGAGAATAAATGAGATGAGGTAAAGAAGTTTTAAATGGGAGAATTTCTCCATTTGAAAGTTTAGCTAACTTATAATCTGGACTAGGAAAAAATTTTGCAAAAACAGTTACTTTTGAATCATCAAATGACAGATTGTATTTAGATAATTTTTCAAAGAATAAATTTTTTGCTTTATCGATGTCAATTTCTAACCAATTTTCGACTGCGTGATGAACGCAATTTTCATCATAAAAAATTTTTTTTCAAAGAAATTTTATCCTCATAAATGAAAACTAAAAAGTGAAAATTAAATCGCATCATTGATAATGTGATGTGTAATTTTTTGAATAATAAAAATAGGGAGTTTAAAAATCGAAATTATGGATCATACTTTTTTAAAAGAAAATTTTTTTTAGAATTTAATGGCAAAGGATGATTATTTCCAACTTTGCTTTTCCAAAGGCAATTCATCGGCAAAGGAGTTCTTGTATAAAGCGATCTCACAATGCTTTTGCGTGTTCTTTTAAAATGTTAAAGTAAACAGCGATGGTTTGATAAACTTTTTCATCTTGAAAACAGGAATCGTATTTTCACTATCTTGAAGACAAGCTTCAATCAGCATATACGGAAGACTATAAAGTTCAATTATTTTCAAAAAGCCTAAAGCTTCATAGATGAAAACAGAAGAATGATACAAGCAAAATCGAATGGATGTTTTTATTTTAGTCCGTACCCATGAAAATTCGGCGAGTAATTTTTAGAAAGCAGATAAAAATTTTAAAAGGAAATTATTTGACAAGGGGAGAAGTCTCTCCCTCGCTGCAAATTCGCTTAAAATTTACCAATGCAGAAAAGCGAATTTTCCGCTACCCTCTCTAGCGGGGACACCCCGCAACGCCCCGAAATTAAACGAATGAATTTTACATTATAAAAAAAGATGAAACCGAAAAAGTTTCATCTTCATTCAAAAAGAAAAGCTTAAAGTTTATGGAAAAATAAAATCAAATTTTCGTAGGTACCATCGTTTTTTCTAAAACATTTCGGAATTTCACCGAGGCGTTCAAAGCCCAATTTTTCGTAAAGATGAATTGCACCGGCATTTGATTTGACAACTGCATTAAATTGCAGAACATGAAATCCATGCGCTGTTCCTTGAGCTAGGCAATCGAGAATGAGTTGTTTTCCAATTCCTTTGCCTCGTGTTTCACGTGAAACAGCATAACTTGCGTTGGCAATGCTAGAACAACGTCCAATGTTATTCGGATGCAAAATATAAAGTTCTAAAACTTTGCCATTTTCTTCGGCTACGCCTGTATAAGTTTGACCTTCAAAAAATTTCAAAGCTTCATCATCACTTTGCAAACCTGTTTCTTGGGGAAAAGAATTTCCTTCTTCAACGACATCATTCCAAATTTTGCGCATCGCAGTGATATCTTGAGATTGAAATGGACGAATAATAATGATATTTTCCTTGTTAAGAGATAACTTAAAAATAGAAAATTTTGAATGATCGGATGAAAAATTTCGACTCTATTGTTTCATGTGAAACATTTTCGCTGTGGATTATTTTTGAGTAAAAAAGAGTGAAAAGAAAAATGTTGAGGCGTAAAATGTTCAAAATCAATTACTTAGAAAAGAAAATTTTACAGATTTAAATTTAATTAGAGGGTGAATTCATCGTGGATAAATAGCGACGATGCACCCAACCATACCATTTTTCGGGAGATTTTTCAATTTGAAGTTCTAACCATTGATGGAAAAATTGAAATAACTCTTCCCCATTTTTGGGATAAATTTCTTTTGCAAATAAAATTTTGTGGTTATTTTGTGAATTCAGCCAGCAGAGATAGACCGGAGTTTGGGATAAATGCGATAGAATAAATTGAGGAATTGGATTACAATGAACAGTTTTTTTGAGAAAATTTCCGCAAATAAAATGAGATTTTCGATAATCTTGATCGGCAAGGAGACAGAAAAGTTTTCCTGCTTTTAAATTTTGAAGAATATCTTTCGAATTGTTGATAAAAAGTGAATAACTTTGACTATCTATGGTTCTGAAATGTTTATAAACGAGTTTGTCTAAAAATTTAGGATGTAAACGGGCATAACTTGCCACAAGTGGAATGTTTAATCGTACGAGCCAAGGTCCAATCGCTTCATAATTTTCGAAATGAGCGGTGAGCATAAGTCCGCCTTTTTTCATTTTTTCAAGGACAGGAAGACTTTTGGAATCAATTATAAATTTTGAATTCTTTGCGGAATAGATACAACTTTTTGTGATAAAATCCGCAGCATCTTGCGTGAGATTTTTCAAAAGCTTTTTGTAAAAAATTTTCTTTTGGGAAAGATTTATCTGAGGATAAATGTATTCCAAATTGGTAAAGAGCACTTGCTTTTTCCAACGGATGAGATTCAAAAAGAAGAATAAAATTTTTTGCAGAAAACAAGCGCGAAAAGTCATGCGCTTAAAGTAGAATTTTTAAATTGAGAATATGCAGAAAAAAGAATTTATTCCTCATGGCGTTTGCGCGCAGAAAATTTCATTTGATTATGAAAATGGAAAAATTTACAATTTGAAATTTGTCGGTGGATGTAACGGCAATTTAAAAGCCATCGGAAAACTTTGCGAAGGACATGAGATGAAAGAAATTGCAGAAATTTTGAAAGGAAATACCTGCAATGGAAAATCGACTTCGTGCGCAGATCAATTATCTAAAGCGATTTTTGAAGTTTTGTAAATGGAAAAGGAAATTAGCATTATTTGCCGTGTTCTTTTGAGCGATGCTTCGCTTCCGCTTTCCGTTGAAAATGCAAGCGATGAAATTTTAGTGGAAAAATGCAAAAAAATCTCTGAAGAATATCAGGCGAAAGCGATGATTTGCCGTGACGAAGAAAATTACGGCGTTGCTAATGTTTACAATGGCGGCTCGGATTTTGAAGTCATTTCCGAAAATTGTTTTTTGGTGATTTGTGAAAATGGAAAATTGATTACCGCAGAACATTCTGATTGTTGGAATGAAAAAGTTTCTGCATTTTTAAAGTGAATTTTATGTTGAAAAAAGTCTTCCTAATTTTTCTTTGCGTGATGGGATTTTTTTTCTACGGACAAAAAATTCGTAAACATTTTTTAGAAGATGAAAAAGTAGAATTACATAATCAACTCGTTTTAGAAACGCAAGAATGTTTAGATGCGAAGCAATGGAAATGTGCAGAGAAAAATGTCCGCGAATTGCTTCAAGAAAATCCGCAAGATGAAAATTTACAGTTGCATTTAGCGGGAATTTTATTTGAGCAAGAACGTTATCGGGAATGCCAAAAGTACATTCAAACTTTGCATTTTAAACATTCCGATTTGGATTTTTTAATGGAAAAATCGGCGCAACTGATGCGAGAAATGGAAAATTTGGAAATTGAAAATTCGGGACATTTTCGATTGGAATTTGAAGGAAATCCTTCGCGCGAAGATGTGATGGAAGCGCTTTCGGTTTTAGAAGTGGCTTATGATTCTCTTGGCGGACTTTTTCATTTTTATCCTGAAGATAAATTGACGATTGTGCTTTATAAAAGTACGGAATATCAAGGAATTGATCCGCGCCCGAATTGGGTCGGTGCCGTATTTGATGGAAAATTGAGAATTCCCGTTGGAATGATGCAAGTGCGAACTGTTTATCGTCCTGTTTTATTTCATGAATTGACTCACGCATTTGTTCGAGCGATGACGCGGGCTGCAGTTCCGCTATGGATGAATGAAGGAATTGCGCAAATCATTGATGGTTCGCAGACAGATAAAAATCGTCCCGCAGGAAATCCTCCGACTCTTTCAGAACTTACAGAATCTTTTTTGAAACAAGAAAATCGACAAAAAGCAGAAATACTTTATTGGTATTCGGAAAAAATGGTGCAAGAAATGTTGAAAAATTCAGCAAATCCGTTTCTTGATTTTCGCGATTGTTTAAAAGATTTAAAAAATTTCGGATTGGATCAATCTTTGAAAAAATATTTTAAAACTTCAGCGGAAGAACTTTTTGAGACAATTTAATGGAAGAAAAATTTTAAATTTTATAATTTATCGCTCATGATTTTTTTTGGAATAATTCTCGTTGTTTTTGCGCTTCTTTTTTGGAATATTCGCCAGATAATTCCTGGAAAGTGTGGAAGTTTAATTGCAGGCGTTTTGCTTGCGATGACTTTTCTTTGTTTTCTTTTTCGAGAAAATTTTTTTGCTTGTGTAGGTCAAACTTTTCTTTTCGTTTGGCTTTGTCAAGCGCTTTTGCTTTATCTTTTATTTGATTTCTTTTTACTCGGAAAATTTTTGCTTTTTCGAATTCAAAAAAAGAAAACGGAAAATGCGAAAATTAAAATTTGGGGAAGTCGCATTCTTTTCGGGCTCAGTTTGCTCATCGCAGCGATTTTCTTGGGAATTGGAATTCCGCATAATTCGGATTATAAAATAAGAGAATTGACGATTCCTACAAACGGAGAAAATTTTTCTGCGATTTATTTTAGCGATTTGCATTTGAATCCTCTTTTTCAGCGGAGTAAATTTGAAAAATTGATTGCTCAAGCGGATTCTATTCAGCCGGATTTTATTCTCTTTGGTGGTGATCTTGCTGATATTTCTGATTCTTCGATGACAAATGCGGGTTATGATTCGCTTTTCCGAAAATTGGTTTCAAAATCAAAAATTTTAACATTGGCAGTTACGGGAAATCATGAAGCTTATATGGAAAGATCGGGCGCAGATCCAGAAGGTTGGTTGCGGAAAGTGGGCGCTGTTGTTTTGAATGATGAAACAATTTGTACGCCGGTTGCATGTTTTACGGGACGAGTTGATTTTCAAGTAGCCAAGATACGAGAAATTCCGCGTAAAAATTTGAAGGAATTACTTCCGAGTGATTTGAGTTTACCGTGGATTTTGATGGATCATCAGCCGAAAGGAATTGAAAAAGATTATATGGGAAGGCTTCCCAATTTAGCGCTTTCGGGTCATACTCATCGCGGGCAATTTTTCCCAGGAACAGTAATTATCAACTTGGTTTGGCGACATGCTTATGGATTTAGTTTATTAGACGGAGTTCCGTGGCTTGTGACTTCGGGTTTAGATTCTTGGGGACTGCCAGTGCGAATTTTTAGCGATACGGAATTTTGGGTAATTCATTTTATTTCTAAAAATTGAAAAGTTGCATTCGCTAGAATGCAACTTGGATGAATTACTGCAATTTTTTGATTTCGTCTACAGAAAGTTTTGAGTATTTAGAAATTGTTTCTAATGGAATATGATCGGCAAGCATTTCTTTTGCCAGTTGAAGAAGACTGTCAGAAATACCTTTCTTGTGTCCTTCTCGCAAACCTTCTTCTTTTCCTTCCTGTAAGCCTTCTTTTCTTCCTTCTTGCAATCCTTGTTTTCTGCCTTCGAATACACCTTCTTTTTTGCCTTCTAAAAATCCGCATTCATGCTCGTATTTCAAATCGGTCATATTTTTTACCTCGGCGTTGAACAGTTCACTTCCAAAATTAGTCAAAATCAATTCGTCGAGCAAGTTTTTAAAAATAGGGTTTTTCAAAATATGCTCGGGCAAAGGTTCTTCGTTAATGATTCCTTTGAATGCGCGCAGCCAGTCGGCAGCATTGGATTTGTCATCATTCAAAAGTCCGCGACGATCTAAATCAAAAAATTTGCTGACTTCGACAAAAACTTTTTGAATTTTTGGAAAAAATTTGCGCCCATGGCACATTTCATGAACATGGTGCAAATATTCTGTTGGTTCTTTTGGGAACATTTCAAAATCTAAAATGCCGAGAAAATAAATTTTTGGCAATTCATAGCGTTCACTTTTGTGAACTTGATTTTCAATGACGCGAGAAATGTAGTATTCGACGCGGTCGCGGAACAAATCTTCACCTTTTTGCTGAATTTCAACTAAAACTTTTTCGCCGGCAGAAGTTGTTCCTACGATATCCAAGATGCAGGTTTTTTTATCAAAAATTCCTGGATATTCTTGCATTTCAAGGGTAAGGGATTTAATCATGTCGGGTCCATCTAATTGAAGCATCGCATTTAAAAGAGAAATCAAACGTTCCCTATCTTTTTCTTTTGCAAAAATGATTTTAAAAACGCTATCGCTCAAAATATATGCGTATTTATATAGCTTTTGATAGGTTACGAGAGAATTTTTGTCTTTTTTAAATGCTTCAAGCATCGCCAGATATTGATAACGGTTCATAAAAATTCCTTTTAGGAAAAAAGTTTTTTATCCGAAAAATCGGATTGTGGAAAAATGAAAATGGGAAAATTTGAGCTTTGGCTCGGTGCCCTACGTTAATCTGACCGTGGTCCTTGCCACTGGGGCGCTGCCGTTACGAATTTCGCTCGGCGGCCAGTCAAGCAGAGAGTGAAACGACCCGCACGTATGCGGGATGATAAATTCAAAGATAAAACTAGATTATTTCAGAAGAAAAATCAATTATTTCGTTTGAGCCCTAAAAATTTTGGTTATTCAAAATGGGTGAAATTGATTCAAGCGACGGAATATTTTAAAGAGAAAAATGTAAATGGAATCATTTACTTTGAAAATAAAAAATGAAAACAGCGCCTTTTCACAAAAAGGCGCTGTTGAAAATCACTACTTTTTAATCGCTGCTAAAAAGTCTTTGAGTCTTTGATCTTTAGGATTATCAAAAATTTCTTCGGGAGTTCCGTCTTCTTTGATGATTCCATCGGCAAAGAAAAGAACACGATTTGCAACTTCACGCGCAAAATTTAATTCGTGAGTCACAACAATCATCGTCATACCCGATTTTGCTAAATCCTTCATAATTTTTAAGACTTCATTTACCATTTCGGGATCGAGCGCCGAAGTGGGTTCGTCAAATAAAATCACTTCTGGATTCATCGCCATAGAACGTGCGATCGCAACGCGTTGCTGTTGTCCGCCCGAAAGTTGCGCAGGATAATGATCGGCTCGATCTAAAAGCCCGATGCGTTCAAGTAAATCCTTTGCATTTTTTTCGGCTTCTTGCTTAGAAATTTTGCGGACTTTCATCGGCGCAAACATGATGTTTTTGAGAGCGGTCATGTTTTTGAACAAATTGAATTGTTGAAAAACCATTCCTACTCTTTCACGAATTTCGGGCTTTGAAAATTCTTTTCCTAAAATGTTTTTTCCGTCTAGGAAAATATTTCCGCTCGTTGGCATTTCAAGCAAATTCAACTGGCGCAAAAATGTGGATTTTCCGCAGCCCGAAGGACCGATGATTGCAATTACATCGCCTTTGTAAATGTCTAAAGAAATTCCTTTTAAAATTTCTTTTTCGCCATAAGACTTTGAGAGGTTTTCAACGCGAATTAAAACTTCTTTTTTATTATCGTTCATTTTTCTTTAACCTCTTTTCAAGTTTGGAAACGCAAGTAGAAAGACCTGCAACAATTACAAAGTAAATGGCTGCAACGACTAAAAGCGGAAGCATTGCTTCGTAAGTCATGCTGCGGATAATGTCGCCGCCGCGCGTTAAATCGGTTAATCCAATGTATCCGCAAATCGAAGTTTCCTTGATGAGCGAAATAAATTCATTCGTTAAAGCGGGCAGAGAATTTTTGAACGCTTGCGGATAAACAACGTTTAATAAAATCGTTTTGAATTTTAAGCCAAGGCTTCGGCCTGCTTCAATTTGTCCGGGGTCAACTCCTTTGATGCCACTTCGAATAATTTCAGAAACATATGCGCCCGAATTTAATCCGAAGGCAACGACGGCGACTAAAATTTTATCGATATTTACCGAAGCAAAAACGATGTAATAAATGATCAACAATTGCACCATCATCGGCGTTCCGCGAACAACGGCAATGTAAGCGGTTGCAATTTTATTTAAGATTTTGCAGCTGCCATTAAATTCGTGAGTTGTTCGAATTTGTGCGATAATAAAACCGATGAAAATGCCAACGAGAGCCGCGAAGAACGAAATGATTAAAGTGTTGACGAGACCGTTTGCGATAAATTTCCAGCGGGAATCTTTTACAAAATTTTTGTGCAAATGTTCGGTAAAGCTTTCGCTATTTTTTAAGGATTTATCGCCGCGCACGATGACGACAATTTTTGATTCGGTATAAGGTTCTGTGAAGTTAATTGATTTTTTGCGATCTTCGGTGACAGTAAATCCCGAAAATCCGACGTCTGCTTTTCCCGACATCACAGCGTTAATGACGGCGTCAAATTCAATGTCTTGAATTTCATACGGACGATTGAGATAGTCCGTAATGTATTTAATCATTTCAATTTCAAGGCCTACGATTTCTTGACCTTCGTAATATTCATAGGGAGGAAATTGAGCATTTGTCGCCATCACCAGAGGCTTTCCGGTGGTGACCTTTTTTTGATAATGATAATTGCTTGTTTGATTGATGAATGTATTATAAACAGAATCGTAAATGCCTTCGTCGCGCATTTTTTGCATGGCGACGTTGATAGAATCGAGAAGCGCTAAATTTTCTTTTGCGACAACGCCCGCATAAGTTTCGGAGACGAAGACTTCGTCTAAAATGCGAAGCGAAGGATTCAAGCGGACAAATGCTTTTGCCGGTTGGTCATCGCTTAAAACGGCATCGATTTTTCCTTGAAGTAACGCTTGGACGGCATCGGCTAATTTCGTGTAGCGTTCTACATCGATTTTTGCGGTATCGCCACCGTATTCCGTCGCATAAATATCAGCCGTGTTTCCGATTTGCACGCCGACTTTTTTATGGCTTAAATCGTTGATGCAAAAAACGCGGTTCGGGATAACATCGCTTTTACTTTCGCAAGCCGAGAAAAGGAATGCGAAAATAGCAACAGTAAAAATGAAAAACTTGTGCATTCTATTTTACCGAATGGGTGAAACTTTAATTCAATAATAATTAAATTCGGAGCGGTTAATTTTTCTTTTCCGGATATTTTTAAATTTTCTTTGATGATGCAGCAAGAAGTGTTAAATCTCTGCGAAAGTATTTCGCATGTGACTTATGAAAATTTAACGAAGATAATTCGTTATTCTCAAGCGAAAAGCGCTGACGGGGCGCGGCGATTAGACGATTGTTATGAGAACGATTTAGATGCGTGGATGGGCGGCGGAACTTGTTTTAGTTTGACGTGGCATTTGTACCGAAAACTTTTGGAAATGGGATATTCACCGAAGCTTTTGATGGGCGATAAACGCATTGAAAAAAATATTCATTGTGCGTTGCTTCTCCCCGTTGACGGCGAAGATTTTTTGCTGGATCCAGGCTATTTAATTTTTGATCCGCTGAAAATTCCTGCAGCGATTCCATTTCAAATTGCGCAAGTGTTTTATCCGTTAAAACCGAATGTTGTGCGCTTGGATTTGGAAAATGGAGTGCTTGGACTTTTCACGGGTTCGTTAAAAGGGCCTTTGAAATTGCGTTTTACATTTGATATTCGCGGTGTTTCTCCGCAAGAATTTCAAAGGCATTGGAGCGAATCTTTTGATCGAGAAATGATGACGTATCCTGTTCTCAATAAACTTGATCGCGAGAAAGGAATTCAATATTATTATCAAAAAGGAAATTTGCTTATCCGCGATGAAAACGGTTCGCGAATGAAAAAAATTGCACCCGAAAATCAAGTGGAAAAAATTCACGAAATTTTTGGGATGGATAAGGAAACGGTGGAACGAGCACTCGGCAGTTTGCGTTCGCAGGGAAATCTTTAAAACGAAAAAGCCGCGCGAAGCGCGGCTTTCATTTTACTTTTGCAAATTGATGCTAGCGTTTGCGGCGCCGTAAAGACTGATGCTGTAATCTTTGATGACGTAAATCGGCATCTTCTTTAAGAGAGGGAGAATATTCGGGTTATAATTCTGTTCGAAGAATTTCATGAAGAGATTATCGTTGATGAGCCAACGCAAATCTTTTTGCATAGCTCCGCCCGCGAGATAGAATCCGCCAAAAGGCAAGAACATGGCGCAGACATCGCTTGCGTAACGGGCGAGCATTTTTACCCAAAGGCGCATCATTTCAGCGGCGACAGGATCGGTATCGCTTGCGCGGCTAATGTATTTCGGGCGGTCGCTCCAAACGGTAGATTCAATTTTTTTGAACGCTTCGTTATCGGGGACTCCGCGCGTGTCGCGCCACCATTCATAAAGATGAGCTAAGCCTTGACCTGCGCAGAGAGGTTCTACGCCGGGAACTTGGCCGAGACGCTTTTGCATATAATCGCGGAAAGCTTGAGAATCGGCGTCAAACGGCGCAAAAGAAATGTGCCCGCCTTCGGAACTTGCTGGAATGTATTTGTTTCCGTCGAAAACGAGGAACGAAATTCCCATGCCTGTGCCCGGTCCGATGACTACTTTCGTCGCCGGCTTGGATTCGGGAGTTGAACCGTCTAAGTGCGGCATTTTGTAAATCTGTTCTGCATCGTTGACGTTTAACGTCGGAATGCCGTAGCTGATTGCGACGAAATCGTTGACGACCATCACGGGGAAACCGAGTTTTGCGGTGAGTTCATCGCCGTCTACGCGCCAAGTCAGATTTGTCATCACGCAGCGGTTTTCGGCAACAGGACCTGCAGCGCTAATGCAGCAATGGCTTGGTTTTAAATCGGGACGCTTTTCGGCTGCGATATGTAAAACTTCAACAATCGGAGCTTCCAAACCCGAAATTTGACCGGAAGCGTAATCGGCTTTCATCACCAAGGTAAATTTGCCTTCTTTACAGGCGACAAGTCCAATGTTTGTATTGGTTCCGCCGACATCAATTGCAAGAACTAAACGTTCAAATTCAGCTTCGGGATTGCACCATTTTAATTCCATAAAGACTCCGTAAAAAGATTCGGATGAAGTTTCCGTAAAATGTTGCTCTTAATATATCCAAAAATTAAAGTTTGCGGAAAAAGAAAATGGGAAAAGAATTTCCCATTTTAATCTTTTTTGCGAAATATCACCGTTTTAATAGACAAATTCAAAGTCTTTGACGATGAGAGTTGCGTTTTCTTGCCCTTTGAAATAATCTCCTTTGCGGCTGCTCGCAAAGACGACATTTACATGCGTAATCGGTTCGTCGGCATTTCCTTGAACCGCATTTTCGGGAAGCGAATCCGCATTGGTGTGAGCGCGTCCGTAGATGAATTTTGTTTCAAGAGTACGAAGGCCATTTTTATCCGGCTTTGAAATCGAGATGACTCCTTCTTTACTCGTATCGTGATCGTTTGTTGCGCTGTACCAAGCGACGCCGACAAATCGCCGTACTTTATCTTTGCGATTTTCGAGAGTTGCCATGACGGTGCAAGAATCGCCGAGACCATCGTATTTGAATTTGACGCGAATCGCTTTCGGGCGCGCTTCGAAGGGAACTCCCCAACGGATGAGCGCTTTTCCATCTTTATCGGTAAAACCTAAAAGTTGCGATAAACTCATATTGCGAACAATTCTTCCGGTGAAAAGATTCCCGCTGGCAATGACGCCGACGACTTTGCGTGTGGTGAGCTCGGCTGCGTAACTGCTATCGGCGAGAAGAATTTTTTTTGTGGGCCATTTCTTGCTTCCCGAAGCGGAGAACGCAGGATTTCCATTATCCCAAATATGATGCTCGGGCGACTTCCCCACCATTTCATCGCATTTGACTTTTCCGAGAGTGATGAATCCGGGAACTTTTTCGCTGTGCCAAGCTCCGAAAGAACTTCCGGGAAGTTGATAACCGCCTTTGATTTTCCATTCGGATTCGCCGATGTTGAATTTTGTCCAATTGCGCAAATCGATTGTATCGCGGAGATTTTCTGTTAACGAATCTTTGACGGAAAAAGTTTCGACGAAAGCGTGTGACAGCGGATAAATTCCATTTTTCCCGTAATAATTGACGGTTACGAAAATCGTTTTTTGTAACGTATCGATTTTTGCTTTGCCGACTTGTCCGCGAATGTGAATTTTTCGAATCGGATTTTCGGCAAAAGTTTGCGCCGAAAGCGAAAGGAAAACGGCGAAAAAAAGAATTGTCAATTTGGAAAAATTGCGTTTCACTGCGGACGTCCCGGTTTTAAATTTTTGTAAACTTCTTCGATTTTTTTGACGGATTCTTTCACCCGATATTGATTTCCTTGATCGATGAAACGCTTGCTCATCAAAGCTTTTTCTTCGGGATGTTCAATCCAATAATCAATTTTCTGGGCGAGATCGTCAGCGTCGCCCGGCTTAAAAAGCGAACGCTCATCGAGTGCAAAATGAACTGTCGCACTTTTCTTTGCGTTGGCGATAATCGGAACGAGCCCGCAGGCGAATGCTTCCATGCAAGCGATGGCTTCGATTTCGGCATCGGATGCGTGCACATAAATATCGGTGCTGCGGATAATTTTTAAAAGTTCTTCTGTGGAGTAAAATCCAAAAATCGGTTCGCGCGGAAGATCACGAGAAAGCTTCTTGTATTTTTCGAGAAGCGGACCTTGTCCCGCAAAAACGAGTTGAATTTTATCCGCATATTTTGATTTCTTTGCGGCGGCGATAATTAAATCTTGACGCTTTTCGGGAGAAAGTCTTCCGATCATTAGAACGCGAATATTTTCGTGTGGAATCATTTCGCCTGGAGTAAATGCTGCATCGACGCCGTTGCTAATCACATGTAAATTTGCTTTGTAACCGTTATCGCGTAATTCGCCGGCGATAAATTCTGTGGGGCAATGAATGTCGTTAAAGCGTTTATAAAAATAGTGATAAAGAAAACGGTAAAAGAATTTTGCAGCGAGAGAAACTTTTCCGAGTCCGATGTTGTACGTGATATTTTCGGCTTGGACATGAAATGCTGCAAGGCAAGGAATCTGCATTTCGCGAGCCATTTTTTCGACGGCGCGCGCAAGCGGAAATGGCAAATAAAAATGAACGACGTCCAATCCCGTTAAAAATTCGCGGATTACTTTTGCATCGATTTTAGCAAAGGTAATTCCCTGCGGATCGGCAAAATGCGAAACGATGGGAATATTCCATTTGGGCAGAATAAATTTGTCTTTTCCCGGAGCGCCTGCGGTGAGAACGCGGACGGTGTGACCTTCTTTGCGAAGATTTTCAACGAAACGGCGCGCGGATGCGGTGGTTCCGTTATTTAAAGCATCATAAGTGTCGATGACTAAGCCGATAATCATAAAGCGGAATTTAGAAAATTGCTACAGTGGATACACGAGAAAACAAAAAGTTTAAAATAGTGGGAACGATTTATGGGATAAAACTTAGTTTATTTGAAAACTTCAACGCAAGGAGTCGCTTATGTTTTTCAAATTCGGCGTGAAACAGTATATTCCCGCAGTGGTTTCCGCATTTTTCTTTGCCTCTTCGGCGTATGCAGCGACTGCTTACATTAACCAAATCGGTTATCGCACAAGCGACCAGAAAGAATTTACAATCGAAGGCGCTTCGGGCGCAGTGGAAATCGTCGATGCGGCAAATCAAACCGTTTTAACGGTAACGCCTTCAATGGCGACGCAATGGAGTCCGTCGGGACAAAGCGTGCAACTGGCGGATTTTTCGGAATTGAAAACGCCCGGAATTTATTCGATTAAAGTCGGCGGCGAAATTTTACGGAGCGATTTGAAAATCGCGGATAAAATATTTGAAGAAGTGACGAAAGCTTCTTTGAAGTGGTATTATTATCAGCGGGCTTCGATGACTCTTGATGAAGCGTATGCGGGAAAGTGGAAACGCGCTGCGGGACATACAAATCCGACGGCAACATTGCACAATTCTACGGGCTCTTCGGGAAGTCTTGCGACATCGAAAGGTTGGTACGACGCGGGCGATTATGGGCGTTACATTGTCAACTCGGGCATTACCACTTACACGCTCATTTCTTTGTATGAACATTTCCCCGAATACTTTAACACGTTGAAATGGAATATTCCCGCAGAAGGCGCGCTCCCCGATTTGCTCGCAGAAATTAAATACAATTTGGATTGGATGCTAACGATGCAAGCGCCGGATGGCGGCGTTTATCACAAATTGACAACTCTTGGATTCCCGGGCGATGTGATGCCTGCGAAAGATAAAGACCTGCTTTATGTCATCGGAAAAGGAACAGCGGCGACATTTGATTTTGCGGGAGTCATGGCGGCAGCTTACCGCATTTACAAAAATTTCGACGCGACTTTTGCAAATCAATGTTTAGAAGCGGCGAAAAAAGCTTACACTTGGGGAATTGCAAATCCGAATGTGGCATTTTCAAATCCGAGTGATGTGTCTACGGGCGAATATGGCGATAGCGGATTAGAAGATGAAAAATTATTTGCAGGAACAGAATTGTTTATTTCAACTGGCGAAGCTTCGTATAAGCAGACAGTAAACGAAGGAAGTGTTCCAGGCTGGGGAAATGTAACGGGACTTGCTGTTTACGGAATTGCAACGCATGCCAAAGAAATGGGAAGCGATGCAGCAAATGCGCTTACCATTCTCAAGAAAACGGCGGACGAATTTGCAGAGCGCGCCAATACAGGCTTTGGCGTAGTGATGTCGGATTATGATTTTGTTTGGGGTTCCAATTCTGTCGCGGCGAATCAAGGTGTGTGGCTTTTATACACGTATTATTTGACGGGCGAAAAGAAATATTACAATGCGGCGTGTAAAGTTCTCGATTATTTGCTCGGAAAAAATCCGCTGAATATGTCGTTCTTAACCGGATTCGGTTCGACGTCACCGATGATGCCGCATCATCGCCCGAGTACAGCAGACGGCGTGAAAGAACCGGTGCCCGGAATGCTCGTAGGCGGTCCGCAGCCAGGTGGCGAAGACATTGGTTCGCAAAGTTGGGAATGTCGCGATTATCGGACGGGTTATCCTGCTACATCTTATACTGATAACCGTTGCAGCTATGCGTCCAATGAAGTTGCGATTAACTGGAACGCTCCATTAGCATATTTAGCGGGCGCATTGGAAGCGATTAACAGCGGCTATAAACCGTCGTTTGCTTCTTCGGAAATGAGTACTGCCTTGAAACCGATTTTTGCAAAGAAAACGGAAAGAAATGCAATTCGTTTGCGCTTTGCAGAGCAAACAGTTTTTGTAGAAAAGAACGGCAAACGTTTTGATTTAAAAGGAATGCGTTTAAAGTAATGAACTCCTCTCCTTGTATGAGGGAAGGGCGCTGCGAATGCGGCGCTCTTTTTTTTACAAAAAAGTGCTTTTAAAAAGAGAAAAATCTATTTTTAGTTTTGAATGGCACATTTTTTGCTGGAACTGTTTGGACGGATGAAAATCGGTAAAAGCTCTTGGATAACGATGGCTTTCGCCGGCGTTTTTTTGAGTTTAGGATTAGCTGCTTGTGATGAATCCGAAGAGGAATCGCCATTTGACGAAGAAATTGTCGAACGCCCGATGATGCTTTTTACAGATACGACTCTTCTCGATTTTTATGAAAAAGAACGCCTTTCTTGGAAAGTGAAAACCGCTTATTTGGAACGTTGGGGCGGTTCTGAAAAAATTTTTGCGCGCCCAATTCTCGTCGATATTTTTGATTCTTTGGGCGAACGCTCAGCATTTTTGCGGGCGGATTCGGGAACTCTTGATAGTCGAATGAATTTCGTTTACGCTTATGGTCATGTTTACGCGCTTACGCCAAAGGGCGCTTCGGTTCGCGCAGATTCTCTTTTGTGGAATAAAAAAGATAACTTGGTCAAAACAGAAAGTTATGTCCGCGTGGTGAGCGAAGACGGTGATGTTCTTCAAGGAAAAGGATTTGTGAGCGATGCTAAAATGGAAAATTGGCATATTCTTTCGGATGTGACGGGAATTTTCCAAGACGCCGCAAAACGCCTCAAAGAAGAAGACGAAAAGCAAAACGAAGAACATTTAGAAGAAATCAATCCGCATCGTCCCCCAGTCGGAGGAAAACATTGATTTTTCGTTGGGTGATATTTGCAGTGCTTTTGTGCGGAATGTTTGAACAAGCATTTTCTCGGAATGCGCCGTTACTAATGCGTCATGCAGATAGTTTAGCAGCCATGCGAAAAGCGGGATTCTTGCTTTTGCACGGACGCGTTTATTTTACACATGATTCGATTGCGTTTCGCACAGGACGGGCGACGTGGAATAAAACTTTAGATCAAGTTGAATGCGAAGGCAATTTTTTGTTCACGCATCCCGATGGATTTATCAAAGCGAATCGCGGCAGTTATCAGCGGAAAACGGAAATCGCAATCGCATCGGGCACAGTCGAAGCCAAAGATTCCGCGGGCACTTACGCATTCTTCGGCGATCATCTCGTTTACAACAAAAAAAATAAAATTTTAACTCTCACCCAAAAGCCAGTTTTGCAGCAATATCAAAAACAGAAAAATGGAAAAATCGATACGACGACAATTCGTGCAGAATTTATTTCATTTGACCAAAACGCAGAATTTGCAAAAGCATTTCAGAATGTCGTGATTACGCAAGGCAGTATGATTGTTACTTGCGACTCGGGATTTTTAGATAAAAAAAATAATTGGGTCGCATTAAAAGGTTCGCCGAAATTTACGATGGACGGTTATGAATTGACAGGCGATTCCATTTATTTGACAATCGATTCGGATAAGCGAACTTTGAAAAGCGCCCTCGTGATTCGAAACGCCAAAGGAAAGCAGCACGAAAAAGGAAAGAATGGAAAGCCCGATCAATTTACCGAAGCCACGGGCGATACGCTTTATACGGAATTTGCAGACGATAAAATCAAACGGCTTTATGTGAATTTAAATGCGAACGGATTTTTTTACGAATCCGATTTTGCGGATTACAAAAATAAAATGGAAGGCGGACGTTTGGATTTAGCTTTTAAAAATGGGAAATTGCGGGCCGCGCTAATTTCGGGCGATGCGCAAAGTTCGTATTTTCATGTGATGGAAAAGAAGCGTCAAATCGACGGAAAAAATGAAGCTGCAGGCGATACAATTCGCATTGCATTTAGCGATGGCAAAGTGAAACATTTAAAACTTTCGGGCAAAAAAACTTTGGCGAGCGGTCGTTATATCGATTTGACAAAAGAAAATATTTTCCCGAAAATGGAAATTGATACGACGATGAAAAATTTTACGAAAAAGAATTTTCAAAAAATAAATGACGAAAAAATCAAAGAAAGAAATTTAAAGAAAAATCAAGAAAAAATTTCTGCAAAAAAAGAGGAGGTGAAATGAAGAACCTCATTCGAACAATTCGTACAGACAAAATTTGCAAAATTTACAATGGACGCAAAGTCGTAAACGATGTTTCCATCAGCGTTTCGCAAGGAGAAATCGTCGGACTTTTAGGACCGAATGGCGCAGGGAAAACGACATCGTTTTATATGATTGTCGGCATGGTGCGCCCGGATGCGGGACACATCTTTTTGGACGATGTAGAAATGACCGAAAAGCCAATGTTTCGGCGGGCGCGTCTCGGCGTCGGCTATTTGCCGCAAGAAGCATCGATCTTTCGCAAATTGAGCGTGCAAGATAACATCATGGCGATTTTAGAAACGCAGAATTACAAGCGGGCCGAACGCAAAGAACGTTTGGAACAACTCCTTGAAGAATTTAAGATTACGCATATTCGCAAAACGAAATCGATGAGTTGTTCGGGCGGAGAACGCAGACGATTAGAAATTGCGCGGGCACTTGCTGCGAATCCGGACTTTTTACTTTTGGACGAACCTTTTGCGGGAATTGACCCAATCGCTGTCGGCGATATTCAATCGATTATTTCGAGTTTAAAAGAAAAAGGCATGGGAATTCTCATCACCGATCACAATGTGCGTGAAACTTTATCGATTACGGATCGCGCTTATATCATGTATAAAAGTCAAGTTTTAACGGAAGGTTCGTCGGACTTTTTAGCGAATAACGAAGAAGCAAAACGCATTTATTTGGGTGAATCTTTCCGCTTGGATTAAGGAGCTTTTATGGATTTGGGTATTCAATTAAAGCAAGGAATGAAGCTAGATCAAACGCTGTCGCCGCAGATGCTGCAGTCGATTAAAATGCTTCAGATGAATTCGATGGAATTAGAAACCGCGATTTCGCAAGAGCTCGAAGTGAATCCGCTTTTGGAAATGGACGAAACTCCCGACAGTCGCTTGGAATCTTTAGATGCTCCGGTGAAAGAAAGCGACGCGCGCGATGGCGACGATAACAGTCACGATTTAATGGAACCGGGTTCGGAAAATTCCATCGATTGGGAACAATATATGGAAGACGGATTCCGCAATGCCGAAGCGCCGTATAAAGATTTGGGCGGTCGCGATCCCGATGACGATTTGCGTCCAGAACCAACGCGCGGACTTAGCATGCAAGAAATTTTGCGAAATCAATTGCGCGAATGGAAACGTCCGAAACGCATCGTGAAAATCGTGGAATATTTAATCGATTGTGTCGGCGACGATGGATTTCTTTCGCCCGCAGACAAAAATCTTTTGGACAAAGAAAATTTACAAGAACAAGAAAATCCCGACATCGCAGAAGTCGAAGAAGTTTTACAAGAAAAGAAAAAATTAGAAGACGCATCGTATCCGGTTCAAGAAGCGTTTCATGTTTTGCAATCGTTTACGCCGCCGGGAATTGGGGCGAGAAATTTACGCGAATGTTTTTTAATTCAGGCGTATCGCATCCCCGATTTTTCGCCGCTCGCTATCCGAATTCTCGAAGAAGAATTTGACGATTTAAAAGATTTGCGTTATGCGTCCATTGCCAAAGCGTTGAATGTTTCGACTGAAGATGTTCAAAGAGCGGTGCGCGAACTTGCGCAACTTTCTCCGCATCCGGGAATGCAAATCAACAACACGCCGACGCAGACGATTACTCCGGATTTACAAGTCGTCGAAACGGAACCGGGCGAATTTAAAGTCGTGATGCGCCGCGATCATTTTCCGCATTTGCACATCAATGAAACCTATCGCAAACTTTTGCAAAATCCAAATGCGAGTAAAAAAGATAAGGAATATGTCCGCGAAAAATTGAATGCGGCAAATTCATTCATCAAAAGCGTTGACAATCGGCACAGCACAATTGAACTCGTGATGAACGCCATCTTAAAAAAGCAACACGACTTTTTTGCAAAAGGTCCGGAGAATTTAAAACCGATGATTTTACAAGACATCGCCGACGAAATTCATCGCGACCCGAGTACGGTCAATCGTGCGACGAATGGAAAGTATGTCGACACGCCGTTTGGCGTTTATGAACTCAAACAATTCTTCAGTTCGGGAATTGCTCAAGAAGATGGCAGCGCTCTCGGTTCTGCAAAAATTTTGGATGCGATTAAAGAACTTGTTGCAAACGAAGACAGAACTGCCCCGCTTTCGGACCAAGCGATTACCGATGCGCTCGAAAAATCAGGGATGAAAGTCGCGCGTCGAACCGTTGCCAAATACCGCGAAGAATTGAAAATTTTGCCGGCACGACTCCGAAAAACGGTAAAATGAGGCTTTTTTGCGTCTTTATTCCAAATTAGATGAGAAAAAAGCAAAATTTTTCTCAAAAAAACATTCTTTTTTGCCAAATAAAGATGTATATCCTTTGAAGGGGAGGACGTTAATCGTTCTCCAAAAATGTTTCACCCTTAACCGGAAGGTTTGATATGGAAGTCCAAATTTCTGCTCGTCATTGCACTATCTCTGACACTCTTCAAAATACGCTTAAAGACGACGTGGACGCTCTTGGAAAATTCTATCCGAATATTATCGCAGCTTCCATTGTTTTGGATAAAATCAACGATTTAAGCCGCCATTGCGAAATTTCTTTGACTGTCAAGGGCGCGGTTGTCGTCGCTTCTGCAGACGAAGAAAATATGGGCAAGGCAATTGACGTTGCATTTGAACGTGCGAAAGTCCAGCTCAAAAAAGCAAACGAAAAGCAGAACGCTCATCAAGCTGAGCCAATTTCAAATGTCACTTCTGCTTAATTCCAGTGGCTTATCACACATTCGATAATCTAGATATCAAGCGCCGAGTCTCGTACCCGGTTCTTGATTTTTTTAAACGCTTTCGAGAATCTTTTCAATTAACTCTCTACACCTCGGAAGCGTCTTTGCGGACTGAGCTTACGCATATCGGAGTTCATCGTCCGGGACTTGCGATGTCGGGATTTCTTTTGGCCTACAAAGAAAATTCTACGCAAATCCAACTCATCGGTTCTACGGAATGGAATTTTTTAGAGAGCGTTGGGCAAGAAGCCCGCGATTATATTTTTGCAAAACTTTCGGAATATGATGCTCCGATGTGGGTGCTCACGCATGGATTAAAACCGCACGCAGAACTTTTGGCGATGTGCCAGCAGAAAAATATTCCGCTTCTTTCGACGGAACTTTCGACATTTGAATTTGCCAAAAAAACGCAGCAATTTTTGGAAATTTATTTTGCAGAATATACGACGGTGCACGCAAGCCTCGTCGATGTTTACGGCGTCGGCATGCTTTATGTCGGCGATAGTAACGTCGGAAAATCCGAATGCGTTCTCGATTTGGTGGAACGCGGACATCGTTTGGTTTCGGACGATTCGGTGCGCATTATGCGACTTGGCGATGTGCTGCTCGGTTCTTCGGAATCGCTGATTAAAAATTACATGGAAATTCGCGGAGTCGGCATTATCAACATCAAAGATATGTTCGGCATTTCTTCGGTGCGACGCAAAAAGAAAATTGAAGTCGTGATCGAACTGCAGCCGTGGCGACAAGGGCTTTCGTATGAGCGCACCGGACTTTTGCAATCTTACGAAGAAATTTTAGGCATTAAAGTTTTGAAAGTCGCAATTCCTGTGGCGCCGGGAAAAAGTTTAACAGTCATCTCGGAAGTGATTGCGAAAAATACGCTTTTGAAATTGAGCGGCGTGGATTCGGCGAAGGCGTTTAACGATGCGCTTCTCAAAGCGATTCAAGAAAAGTCGCAGGGAATTTATCACGACGGTTTAGACGATATGTTGTTTGGGTCGATTTATGAATAGTAAGCTTTCGAAATACGGCAACAAGCGAATGCTTTTTTGCATGATGATTTTGTGTTGCGGTATTTTTGGACTTTGGTATTTTTTTCACCCGCTGAGTCCGCATAATGTGCGGTTGCATTACGTGGCAATTTTTGATGAAGTCGGACCGCTTGCGAGCGGAAATAATGTGAAAATCAGCGGGCTTTCGAAAGGGCGCATTCTCAAAATGCACAAAACAGATAGCTGCATTTATGTGACTTTTGAAGTCGTCAAAAATGTGCGCCTTCCCATCGATTCCAAATTTCTTTTTGCGAACGCAGGATTTTTAGGCAATCGAGAAATTCAAATTACGTTAGGAACTTCTTCGAAGGTTTACCAAGCGGGCGATACGATTCGTCAAACGGTTTTTGATAAAGGTTTAAATTCGGCAAGCGACGATTTGAAACAAGCGATGACAGAATTGCACGATGTGATGACGAAAATCGATTCGGTTTTAGCGGAATTGAAAGATGGAAAAGACCGCAAACAGTTTGATCGCATCGTGCGCAAAGGAAAAAATCTTTCGGCGGAAATTTCAAATGATGCAGAAAATTGGAAATCGAATTTACTTCAAATTTTCGATGCATTTTCTGAGTCGGCGGATAAATTAAAATCAACAGCAGATCAAATTGCAAACGGAATGGACGCGGTCGAAAATGACGGAGAAAAGATGATTGCGCAACTTAAAAATTTGCAGCAATCGGCGGAAAATGAAAAACAACAAATTCAAGAAATTTTAGCGAAGTTAGATCGCAATGATAATTCGGCGGCGTTAATTTTACAAAAAGGCAGCAAAGTTTTGAAACAACTTGAACAAGTGAGCGAAAGCGTTTCCGCGTTGTTAAAAGGAATTAAGAAAAACGGATTGCGTTTGAATGTAGATTTCTTTTAATGAGAAATTACGCATTCTGCAAAAACGAAAATGAAAAACTTTCAAATTTTCGGTAGCGGACATTTGGATTTATTTTAATGGCATGAGATGGTCTGGAATATTTGCATTATTCTTGGTTTTTGCCGTTGCGTGTAGCGATAGCGATTCTGCGAGCGCCGTGGAAGAACCAATTGACGAACCGACACTTCCATTTGTGCGTTCGGCTCCGGTGCTATTTACAGAAGTGAATCCGAAAAATAATAGCTTCGAAGATGAAGATGGTGATAAATCAGATTGGATTGAACTTTTTAATCCGGCGGATTCGGCGGTAAGTCTTGCGGGCTATTCGTTGACAAATGATTTGAATGAACCGCACAAATGGACTTTTGGCGATGTTAAAATTCCTGCGCAAGGATTTTTAATTGTCTTCTTTTCGAAAAAAAATCGTCCGGATTATGCGATTCCTTCGGATTCCATCAATATGCTTGGCGGCGGTGCTTGGGGTTGGTCGGATGCGCAAAGTTCTCCGGTGGCGGGGACGAGTTTTGCAAAGCCTTGGCTTTCTTCGCGTTATCTTTCTAAAGAAAATGGCGCAAATGTTCTTTCGGGGCAAATGCAGCTCGGTGAAAATGAAGAACTCGGTTGGAGTAGCGCTTGCATTTTTGTGGGAGTCGGAACGGGCTCGAGTCACGATGGACATGATTTGAGCAAAACGAATCAATTATTGCTCACGGGATTTGTGACGAAAAATGAAGAATTGGAATTGCGTTTAACGCAGACGGATTTGGACGATTGGAAAGGCTGGCCGACGAAAATTACGGGAACGGGAGATTCTTCGACGACGTATTTGATTACACTTCCGACAGAAGGAAATTTTCCGGATTTAAAAAACATTTACGGCTCACGATTCTCGGCGGTGAACAGTTATAAAAATCCGGTGCAATTTAAATTCACATCTTTTGTCGCACGCAATCAAGGACATTTTCCGCATACGAATTTTAAGCTTCCGCAAGAAGGTGGAAACATTTTCTTGTTGGATAGTACAGGAACTCTTCGCGATTCCATTGCATATCCGAAAGTGCCGAGCGGAAAGTCGTATTCTTTTGCAGGAAGTGGCTGGGGATTTGCAACGCCGAACCCGATGGAATTTTCGCTTGAATCGTATGCGGGACAAGCTGTTGATTCGTATCAGTTGCCGGCTTCGGGATTTTATTCGGTGCCGTTTACGATTTCATTTGGCAGCGATCCGTTAAGCGGAATTCATTGCGAAGCGGGCGGTAAACTGCCGACGGAATTGAGCCCGACAATGCTCGGCGATTTGACGATTTCAACGACGACAGTGCTTCGCTGCGCGACATTCCACGAAGGAATGATTCCGAGTGAAATTTTGACGCGGACATATATTTTTGAACCGCAGCCGAGTATTGCTGTCGCATTCATTACCGCAGATCCTAATCAACTTTTTAGTCCGGATTCTGGACTTTATGAAGAAGGCCCGAACGCAAGTTCCGAAGAACCACATTACGGTGCCAATTATTGGTTGGATAAAACGATTCCTGCGGATTTAACTTTCTTTGAACCGGGAAGTACTTCGCCGGCATTTGAAATTTCTGCGGGCTACGAAATTTTTGGCAATTACAGTCGTGCAAATCCCAAAAAATCGTTTGCGTTAAAATTCCGCAAAAAGTATGGAAGCGCAGCTTTGGAATATCGAATTTTCCCAGAACATCCAGATTTAAAACGCTTTAAAGATTTGGTCTTCCGCAATAATGGCGGGAACTGGTCGCAGGATTATCTCCGCGATAGATTGGGTTCAAGCATTACGCGCGGACTTGGCTTGGATTATCAAAAGGCGCGTCCATCGGTCGTGTATTATAACGGCGAATATTACGGCATTCACAATATCCGTGAGCGTTTAAATGAAAATTATTTTACGACGAATTACGGAATTAGTGAAACGGCAATTGATTTATTAAAATGCGATCAGTCGGCGACGGCGGGAAGCCCTGCAAATTATGTGGAGCTCGAAGAATATGTCAAAAGTCATGATCTCGCTGACAGCGCTGCGTTTGCGTATGTCGCGACTCAAATGGATGTGGACAATTACACGAATTATATTCAAACCGAAATTTACATCGCCAATCAAGATTGGCCGGCGAATAATATGAAAATGTGGCGCTCGCGTGCGCCGCAGACAAAGTGGAAATGGATTTTATACGATTTGGATTTTGGATTTAACAATGGACATTCGCAATATTCGGATATTGATATGTTTCATTTCATTTTGGATTCTACCGCAACGGGTTATCCGAATGGAAAAGAATATACCGTTCTTATTCGCAATTTGTTAAAGAATGAAAATTATCGCAATCGTTTTGTGAATCGTTTCAGCGCACTTCTTGCAGGAAAATTTAGCGCAGATTCTGTCATTGCCCGCGAACGCCTTTTGATGCAAGAAATCAGTTCCGAAATTTCGCACGATCAAGAACGTTGGAATCATAGTTCTTCGTATATGGAAAGTCACGTGGAAACTATTGAAGAATTTGCGACGTCGCGCCCCGCAGAAGTTCTTTCCGAAATGCAAAGCGTTTTTGAACTTGGAAAAATGCAAACGATTGCGGTTGAACCCAACGGCTGCGGGACGATTTTGGTAGATGGAATTCCGTTAAGGCAAACGACAGAATTAAAATTATTTGCCGATGTTCCGGTGACGCTTTCGGTAGAAAATGGCGCGGGCTGTACATTTAGCGGTTGGACAGATGGTGAAACTTCTTTGTCGCGGACGATTCTTCCGATGGACGGAAATATCTATGTAGCAAATTTCCGCTGAGAGAAAATCATCGTATGGATTTTCTAAAATTGCGGACAAATGAATAAAGCGACTCTTATTATTGCGGTAAGCATGCTCGCTAGCCGCGTTCTCGGCATTCTTCGAGAAATGTTGCTAGCGCGTGCCGCTGGTGTTACCGCCGAAAAAAATGCTCTCGATTTAGCGTTTTTAATTCCGGATATTTTAAATCACGTTGTAAGCACCGGATTTCTTTCCATCGTTTTCATTCCGATTTTCTTTGGCTACAAAGCGAAAGAAGATGAAGAGGGCGCTTGGAAATTTTTTAGCAATGTTCTGAATACTCTCGGCATTTTATTTTTAGCGCTGATTGTTCCGTCGTTTATTTGGATGAAGGAATTGATTACATTTTTTACTTCGGCGGCGGATCTTCCGACAGAAATTTTGGATCGCGCAACTTACTTTGGCCGCATTATTCTTCCGGGGCAGCTTTTTATTTTTGCGGGTAGTTTTTTGGTTGCTTTGCAACATACGCGGAAACAATTTGCGATTCCTTCTTTAACCGGAGTCATTTACAATTTGGCAATTATCGTGGGCGGCGTCCTCGGACAAAGTCACGGGCTCGAAGGCTTTGCGTGGGGTGTTCCGGTTGGAGCGTTTGTCGGATTTTTCGTCTTCCAAATTTTTGGCGTGATGCGCGGCGGTTTTCATTATCGGCCGTATTTTAATCCGAGACATCCCGACATTTTGCGTTATATCAAAATGATGATTCCGATGTCATTTGGCGTCGGCAGCATGTTTGCTTTTGAATTTGTGATTCGTAGTTTCGGCGGAGTTTTTGGCAGCAGCGGAATTTCGAGTTTGAATTATGCGTATCGGGTGATGTATACTCTCGTCGCAGTATTTGGATTTTCTGTCGGCGTTTCAAGTTATCCCGATATGGCGCGCCTTGTCAAAGAAGAAAAATATAGCGAGCTCAATCATAAAATTTGGTCAAGTCTTTCGCGGATGTTTACGATTTTAATTCCCGCAGCATTAACGGTTTGGGCGCTTTCCTTCCCCGCTGTTCGCATTCTTTTTGAACGCGGAGCGTTTACGCGTGAGACGACGGAATATGTAGCGAAGCTTTTGCATTGGTATTTGCCTGCGAGTTTAGGACTTTGTTTGCAAGCGGTTTTGGTGCGCTCTTTTTACGCAAAAGAAAAAATGTGGACGCCGACTTTAATCAATACGGGAATTTTCTTGCTCACGATTCCTGCGTATCTTTTCTTTGCTGATGATTTCGGCATTTATGTGGTGCCGATTGTGGGCGCGTTAGGAGCGATTGTGCAAGTGACTGCGATGGTTCTTCTTTGGGCGAAGCAAACGGGAACCGAAGGCATGGAAACGGCGCTTTGGAATATGGGACGCGCTCTTGCGAGCTTTGCTGCGATGGTTGTCGTGGCGATTGCAATTGAAAATATTTCGTATGACTTTGTCCGCGAAGCTTCGATTTTCTGGTTAATTCTTTATTCCGGAGTCATCGCAGTTATTCTTTTCCCCGCGTGTCTTTTGGTGCAAAAAGTCATTGGCTCCAAAGATGCTGACGATATTTTTAACGAACTCGTTTCAAAAGTTCTGCGAAAATTGCATCTCAAAAAATAAAGGCAGAGTCGCTCTGCCTCAAAAAAAATTCCTCGCTTGGCGAGGAATTTTTTCTTTTACTTGTTCTTTAACAAATCGCGAATTTCGGTAAGAAGAACTTCTTCTTTGCTCGGAGCCGGTGGCGCTGGCGGCGTTGCCGGTTTTGCTTCTTCTTGCTTCCGCATATTTTGCATAAAGCCGAGGAATTTTTTCATCACGAGGAAGACGACGATTGCGACGATGATAAAGTCGACAATACCGCCGATGAAGTTTCCGTAAGGAATGACAACTCCTGCTTCCGTTGTATAAGAAAGCGATTTAATACCTTCGCCAGCGTCCTTTGCGCCGCCCATCGCGATGAGTGCGGTGACGCCCGGCATCACAATGTCGTTTACAAAAGAGGTGACGATTTTTCCGAATGCACCACCGATGATCACACCGATAGCCATATCGACGATGTTGCCTTTAAATGCAAAAGCCTTGAATTCGTTGAGAAGGCCTGTTGCTTTACCTTTAATGCCCATGGAGGACTCCTTTTGAATAATTTCTTCCTAAGAATAAATTTTTTTCGGAGCTTTGTCACGATTGCTATTATTGCGCTATGTTTTGGGTCACACTTGCTCTCGGTTCTGCATTATTCTTAGGCTTATACGATATTGCCAAAAAGAAAGCGCTTACAAAAAATGCGGTTTTACCCGTTCTCTTTTTTGTGAGTTTAACTTGTATCGTTTCGCTTTTGCCGGCGTATTTTTTAGGAAAAATTCCTTCGCTTTCGTTCCGTGAATACGGAATGCTGTTTATCAAAGCAGCGATTGTAACAACGAGTTGGAATTTTACATTCCATGCGGTTTCGCGTTTACCGCTGAGCGTTACTGCGCCCGTGCGGGCGAGCGCTCCGATTTTTACGATTGCGATGGCGGTGACGTTCATGGGCGAACGCCCTTCGGGAATGGAATGGTTGGGAATTGCGATTTCTGTCTGCGGCTTTTTAATCATGGGATTTGCATCGCGCAAAGAAACGGGACATTTCTTTACAAACATTTGGATTCTTTCCATGTTTTTTGGAACATTTCTCGGCTCGGTAAGCGGCGTTTACGATAAATATCTTCTGCATCAGTTGGATTTGAATCCGCTAGCGACTCAATTTTATTACAACATTTATATGGCGCTTTTGCAAGGCGCGGGCATTTTACTCGTGAAATTTTTTCGGCGACATTCTGAAAACGGCAAACGATTTGAATTTCGAAAAGTCATTTTCGCCGTGGGCATTTTTCTCGTCATCGCGGACCGCTTTTATTTCTTAGCGGTGCATGAACCGGATGCGCTCATTTCGGTCGTGTCAATTATTCGTCGGTCAAATGTGCTCATTAGTTTTGCTGGTGGACTAATTTTCTTTCACGAAAAACATCCGCCGCTTAAATTCGTTGCAATGGCGTGTATTTCCGCGGGCCTTATCTGCTTTGCGTTAAAGTAAGATTCGTCTGCAAAAATTCTTTGGCATCTTGACAAATGACAACGCCTTTGTCAAATAAACGTTCCAAGCGTAACACCGTGGGATCGCCCGGATTTTCGTAAACGACGACATGACGAATGCGATCGCGATGCTTTAATAAAAATGGGAAACAATTTCCGTCTGTTTGCGGAAAACCGTAGCCGATGACAAAAATTTCGTCGGCGGTAGAAAGGAAATAATCGGCTTTTGCCCACAGCACATTGAAAAGACTTCCGCGTAAAAAAGAATCTTTTGCGTGTGCCATCGGAATAAAAATCGGATTGTCTTTTTGATAAAGCGGAAAACTGCGATCGCCCGGTTCAACGCGGCAAACATTTTTTAAATCCAAATCTTCACCAGCGCCTTTAATCGAATACCAATTTAAAGAACCGTGAAGTTTCAACAAGTCCACGCTCTTTGGGCGATTTTCTTGATTTGCAGAACGGTCCGCGCGTTCAATGCTTACGCCGTAATCGATTGCTGTCGTCTGAAATAAATGCGGATCTTGCTGAATTTGATCTTCCAAAAGAGTATCGTAATTAAAGGAAAGAATCAAATTTTCGCGGCAAGCCTTTTTGCGATCGTTCGAAACGGCGGTTAAAAATTGGGAAAGAATCTGCGAAGCTTCCGCAGAAAGCGGGAGAGTTCGGTGCATCGATTGCGTAATAAATCGCAGCAGTTCAAAGCGCAAAATCGCATTTTGTAAACGCGCTTCTTCGCTCGAAAAAATTTGTGCGGTTAAAATATTGGTGGCGACGGATTCGATTTTTAAGTATTCCGCTTCACCGCGGCAAAGTTCCCGAAGCCAATAACAGTAATTGCGTAAATTTAAGCATTCCGTTCCAATGCGGTCGGGAATGCGTCCGTTCAAATCTTTGAGAGTCGGCATCTCGGGGCAAAAGGATTTACTAAATCCCGAGCCCAAGAGAAATACGCGACGATAATGATCTGCGGAAATCAGGAATCGTTCCTTTGCGAATTGCGTTGTTGCTGCGCATAAATGCGAGCCATTTCCAAACGGTTTTCTTCGCGTTCGCGCTTCTTCGTTTCGGATTTGCAGCTCACGCATTTTGTCGCGGTAGGAACAGCTTCCAAACGAGCCTTCGGAATGAGCTTATGGCACACTTTGCAAATGCCGTAAGTACCGTCTTCGATGCGTTGCAGCGCTTCTTCCAAGTACACGAGATACTTGCCATCGCGAGCCGCTAAATCGAAATTGGTTTCGAGGGAATTGTAATCGGAAGCGACATCGGCGAGGTGAGTCGCATAGCCGGCGGTTTCACCGCCTTGATCGCGCTGCCCGTGGAATGTATCGCTTGCCGCGACATCCCCTTGAGCCGCAACAATTTGACGACGACGTTCTTGTAAAAGAGCCTTGAAGTAGTCCAAGTCTTTTTGACTCATTTTTTCTTTCTTTTCGGCCATTCCTAACCATCCTCTCTTGGCGCATCCCGAATTGGAGGCGTCTTTGCCCGCATAAACTATTTTATTTTACAGAAAAAGGGCAACACTTTGTAAAAAAAATGTTGCCTAAAATTAAAGGAATTGAAAATTTGCCCAATTTTTGGACGAAATTGTCATTCTAGAGCGGAAAATTCGGCGCCCCAAAGAAGAGTTGTCGAATGTCCCGGCAAAATTTCGATGAGTTCTCGATGATGATTTAACACATCGGGAGCAGAAGTCATCGGTTCGAGGGCGATGCTTGCACGACCTGGCGGCGTGTAAATTTGAATGCCGCGGAAAAGTCCGTTCCCCGTTTTTTGCCAAACGTCAATTTTCTTTTTCTCGGCGGAGTCGATGAGGCTCACCGTTTCTTTGTCGGCGGCGTCGCTATCAAAAGCAAAATAATCGTTGATGAAAGTTTCACCGAGTTTGGAATTTCCGTCAAAGCGCTTTTCCATTTCGTATTCGCCGGTCGGAATATCTGCGGAATCGAGAAGTGCTTTTTTCGAAGTCGGGAGAAGAAGCGTCAATTCATCAATGCTTTTTCCGAGTTGAAAATACGGATGAAATCCTTCGGCATACGGAATCGTTTCGTGAAATGTATTCGTAATTGTGGATTTGACATCAAACGAATTTCCGCGGAAAATATATTTGTTAGTTACTTTATATGTAAACGGATAACCCACTGCGTCGCCGTAGAAATCACAAGAGAGAGTCAAAGTAGCAACGCTTTCATCGGAAGAAAAAGAAACGAGTTGCCACGGCAAAACATTTAAGAATCCGTGAAGCGCATGAGGCGCCCAACTGACATTATTTACCAACTGATAAGTTTTATTTTTCCAAGTCCACTTGGCATTATTTGTGCGCCCCGGAAATGGTGAAAGTACTGCGCCCGCGTTGGTGTCGGCTTGAATTTTTCGAAAAGTTTCGGCGTCTTCGTAGCCGTAAAGAAGCGAAAGCATTTTTCCGTTTGCGGGAACGCGCCAAGCGTTTAAGCCTGCGCCGTGGCCTGCGAGAATTTCAAGTTCGCAATCGTCAGCGTGAATAATGTAACGCGCAACAGTTCCAAGCGGTTTTGATTCTAACGAAAAATGCATTTTCATCTCCAGAAAAAGAATAATTCAAAATTAACAAATTCTAAAAAAGGAAATTTTCTCGGCGAATGCTTTTATATTTTATGGAAAATTTCAAAGGAGATTTTATGCGGAAAGATTTTGGATCCAAGGCAATTATTACACCGCTTCCGGTTTTGGTCATCGCGACTTATAACGAAGATGGAACGCCGAATGCGATGAACGCTGCGTGGGGCGGCCAGCGCGAAGAAGATCAGATTGCGATTTGCCTCGGCACAAGTCACAAAACGACCGAAAATATCAAAGCTCGCAAAGCGTTTACCGTGAGTTTCGGAACGCGTAAAACCGAAATAATCGCAGACTTTTTCGGCGTTGTCAGTGGAAAAAAATTGCCGAATAAAGTGGAAAAATCCGGCGTTCACGTTGTGAAAAGCGCTCACGTGGATGCGCCGATGTTCGAAGAATTTCCTCTAACTTTGGAATGCAAATTATTAGAATGCAGCAAAGATTTTGACGGCAGCACTTATATCGTGGGCCAAGTCGTGAATACAAGCGCCGATGAAAGCGTTCTCGGCGAAGACGGCAAAGTGGATTTAGGAAAAGTCGAACCGATTTCGTATGATTCTGCGGCGCATGCTTACCGCGTCCTCGGCGAAAAAGTCGGGAAAGCATTCAGCGACGGAAAAAAATTAAATCAGTAAATGAAAAGGAAGGCGTCTGCACGGCGTCTTCTTTCGTTTAAAAATTTTTTCAGCGGAAAACTTTAAGTATTTTTTGATTATGAAAATTTCTGTAAATGAGATGATGAATTCGAGCGGCGTTGGTTTTGGAACAAGCGGTGCTCGCGGCTTGGTTTCGAAAATGACGGATTTAGTGTGCTACAGTTATACGCACGCTTTTCTCGCTTATTGTGAAAAGAATTATCCTTCGGAAAAAACGGTGGCGATTGCGGGCGATTTGCGTCCGAGTACAGGTCGCATTCTTGCGGCTTTAGCGACTGCAGCGAAGGATATGAATTGGAATGTCATTTACAGCGGACGCATTCCGAGTCCGGCGATTGCTCTCTTTGGAATTGACAAAGCGCTTCCGACGATTATGGTCACCGGCAGTCATATTCCCGCAGACCGAAACGGCATCAAGTTCAATCATCCCCAAGGTGAAATTTCAAAAAAAGATGAAACGGGAATTCGCGCAGAAATTTTTGATGTCAACGACGAAAAATTTGATGCCGATGGGATGCTCAAATCCGCGGTAGAACTCCCCGCAGAAGATTCAACCGCCCGCGTCAATTATGTGAAGCGTTACATCGACTTTTTCGGAAGCAAAGCACTTTTGGGATTTACCGTCGGACTTTATCAGCATTCGGCAGTGGGTCGCGATATCATTTACGAAGTGCTTCAAAGTCTCGGCGCATTTGTGATTCCTCTTGGACGCTCGGAAACGTTCATCCCTGTAGATACCGAAGCGGTTCGCCCCGAAGATATTCAACTCGGTGCGAAATGGGCAAAGCAAGGATTGGATGCGATTGTGAGCACCGATGGCGATAGCGATCGCCCGCTTTTTGCCGATGCGACCGGACGCTGGATTCGTGGCGATGTCCTTGGCATTTTGGCGGCGTCGGCTTTGGGAATAAATCGCGTGGCGACACCTGTCAGCTGCAACACCGCTCTCGAAAAATGCGGAAAATTTGAAAAGACTTTGCGCACGCGAATCGGCAGTCCATACGTCATCGCAGGCATGCAAGAATTAGACGAAACGGGAAAAACCGTCGCCGGCTACGAAGCAAATGGTGGATTCTTGCTCGAAACCGATGTTGAAATGAATGGAAAAATTTTGAAAGCGCTCCCGACCCGCGATGCGCTTCTTCCGCAGCTCGCTGTAATGCATCTCGCTCGTCAAAAAATGGTCGCTGTCGAAGATTTGTTCCGCGAATTGCCGAAGCGTTTTACAGCAAGTGACCGCATCAAAGAATTCCCGACAGAAAAGAGCAAAGCAAAAGTTGCAGAAATCGCAAACGGAAAACTCGGCTCTCAAATTTTCGGAAGTCTCGCAGGAAAAGTTGTTTCGGAAGATACGACCGATGGCTACCGCATGACTTTTGAAACGGGCGATATTATTCATTTGCGTCCGAGCGGAAACGCTCCGGAATTACGCTGCTACATCGAAAGTGAAACGCCAGCCCGTGCCGAAGAACTCAAAACGAAAGTGTTGAGCATTATGCAAGGCTGGAAAAATTAGCAGCTTCATTTCGAATTTTTGTATTATTGCTCCTATGAATTTGACTCGTGTTCTGTCTCTAACTCTTCTTGCTTCTGCAGTTTCTTTTGCAGGGGGCAAGTATTGGAATGTGGACAAAGGCGGAACCACGATGAAATTTCTTTCGATGGCGACTTCACCGCGTTCTGCTGCACTTGCGGGCGCAGGAGTCGCCACACCGCAGAGCTTTGCCGAAGTTTCACGAAATCCGTTAGCGACGACTTCTCTCGATTATTCGCAGATGGGAATTCAACACATCGTCTTTTCGGACAATGTGGATGCGCAGTTGACTTCGGTTTACTTTGGAACTTCATTTCGGTATGTAAATGTCAGCGCTGCGATGGAATATTTGGGCTATGACGATATCGAAGGCCGCGATGACGAAGGATTTAAAACCGAAGATTACGGAGCGATGGCTTGGGCTGTTCAACTCGGTATCGGAAGTGCGCCTTCTACATTTAATTGGGCGCTTTCTGCGCGTTTTGCATCGCAGTCAATTGACAATTCCACCGCAATCGCTGTCCTCGCAGACGGTGGTGCAAGTTTTGTGCTGAATCGTTACTTTACATTCGGAGCGACGGTGACGAACTTCGGCTGGGTTTCGGATTACGAAAGCGAAGAGGAATCCGCGCCGATGGCGCTTCAGGCGGGAATTTCGGGAACGCACCCGATTCTGGATATTTTTGATTTGGTTCTTCATGCGGATGCTTACCGCCGGGCGGACTACGATGCGGAATGGCGTTTCGGCTCCGAGTTAATTTATAAGAAGTCGCTCTTTTTCCGGGTGGGCTACGCTTACAAACCGAATGACGACAACGGCGTTTCTGCGGGACTCGGAATCGTCTTTGGGCGTTTCCAGTTCGACTATGCTTACCAATCGAATCCCGTGCTGGACGGAAACCACCTTTTCCACTTGGGAATCGGATTCTGACTACAGCTCGCCGCTAGGCGATTTCGGTCAAGTCATCTGTAATCGCTTTCATCCGCGATAGCGGAGTCCAACTTGTCGAGAGGGAACTTGAAAAAATTTTTCCAGTTTGCCACATAGAGCGTGTCGCCGATGACATCCAGCGAATACGTTCCGCCTCCGCTAGGAAAGCATTGAAAATTTTTACACCAGGAGCCAATAGCGCGCCATCCCTTGGGAATATTACCGTAAGGTTCGCCGTAATCCCCCATATAAACCATCGGCACTTCCGGGCTTTCCCCGGCGACAAATAAATGTTTTCCATCGGAAACCAGCGAATGGACTTTCAACGTAGGAGAATTATGATAAATAGAATACCCCAATAAGGGAATTCGCCGTATCACCTGTAAAAAAAAGACTATTGATTTGCCTCCAAGTTTGCGAAAATTCATCTAACGCGAATATAGTTTCATCATCTGTAGCAACATAAAGTTTGCCATGATGAACAGTGACATCATTGACCGGCATATTCGCATAATCCCTAGTACAGGGAATCGATCTCGGGATTTCCGGCAATTTTGTCCATACTCGGTCTCCCGCATCGAGGCTCCACACATTTTCCGAAGTTGCCGCATAAAATTTCCCGTTCCATTCCACGCCCTTACGAAAAAAGAATCTAGCCGAATCTGGAGATTGCGTCGTTCCCATTCTAAAATAAGGGGAGGCATCGACGCTGTCCCAACCTTGGCCATTTTCCCACATCACTAGTGACGCAAAATCCAGATTCTCCACAGAAATACTGTCTCGAAAGCCTGCCATCGAAACTATCAGTCGCCCTTGGAATCGTCCAATCCCATAAACATGATGCCACTCTCCGTCTGCCAAATCTTTTATTTTTTTTTATTGCTGTCCGGTAAAAGTTCCAACATAAACACAATATGCTGAATACGCGCCGATTTCGACAGAAAGCGGTGCCTTTGCGTTTTGCGGGCCCCCTAGACAAGATTTAGCTGGAGCTGGCCGGGTGGTGAACGGCCCCCGACAAAAGAGCTTGCAGCAACCCGTTCTGGATTTTCGAGGAACGGAA